>JBILGP010000251.1:0-4099 GCA_044350985.1 Polaromonas sp.
CGGCAGGCATCCATGATGCGGCGCACCGGCTGGTAGACCCAGGCCGGCACGATGTTGGACGACGACAGCAGCCCCATGGGCACCGCAGCGACGATGGCCAGCGCGGTGCCCCACAGCGCAATGTGCAGCGTCACCACCATCTCACGCACATACAAGCGCCAGTCGCGAAAGTCGGGCGGAAAGAAGTCGCCCGCATAGGTGCGCATGTTGCCCGCGTCACGGACCAAATCCAAAGGCCGGATCTCGGCGCCATGCCAAGCCCAGGCCATGACCAAGGCCAAGCCCGACCACGCCAGCCAGCCGTACCAGGGCATGCGCTGGCTCGCAGCTAGGCGCGCGAGCTCCTGCATGCGCTGGGCAGCAGGCAAGGGCAAGGCCGGGCCCATGCTCACCTTTTCAGCGCAGCCAGCTTGCCGTCGATTTCAGCCAGGAGTTTGGTTTTCTCGGCTGCGGCCATTTTGTCGTCGCTCTCGATCTTCAGGCGATCACGAAACAGTTCGAGCTGGCGAATCGGAATAAGTTGGTCGTTGTTCGATTCGCGGAAGCCGCCGTAGTTGTAGATGTTCTTCAGCACAGCTTTTTCAGCCGGATCGGTCTTGGCATAGTTGAGGACGAAATCCTTGACCTTGGCCTTGACGGCTGGGTCCAGATCCTTGCGCCAAACGAAGGGGTCACTCGGGATGAGCGGGCTCTTCCAGATCACACGCAACTGGGCAAACAGATCGGGACGAGTCGCTTCGAGCCGGCCCACGTCCTCGGTGTTGTTGGCGGCCACATCGACCTGCCGGGCCAAGGTGGCCTGCAGGTTGACACCGTGGCTGGCGCTGCGCACCGTCTTGAACGTGGCGCGCGGATCGATCTTGCGCTGGGCAAAGATGTAGAAGCTGGGCACCAGGTTGCCAGAGGTGGAGTTGGGATCGCCAATGCCGAAGTTGATGTTTTTGCCGTTGGCCAGCACATCGTCAACCGTGCGATACGGGCTGTCCTTGTGGGTGATCAGCAGGGAGTGGTAGCCATAGGTGCCGTCGGCATACATCAGCTGGGCAAACACCTCGCCATTGGCGCGGTCGACGGCCTCCATCGCCGCCTTGTTGCCATACCAGGCGACCTGAATCTTGTTAAAGCGCATCGCCTCGATCACGCCAGCGTAGTCGGGTGCGTAGAAGGAGCGAACCTTCAACCCGGTCTTTTTTTCCATGTCACGGAAAAAGGGCTCCCAACGCTCGCGCTGCACCGAGGCGGCGTCGGTGGCGATGATGCCAAAGTTGAGTTCCTGTGCCTGTGCGGCCCAGGTCAAGAGGGCGGCCGCAGCGCCTGCGGCCCATTTGCTCAGGGTGTTCATGTGCTGACTCCTTGTGGGGTTGGGTGGGTGGATCAACTGGCGGCGGCCAGCGGCTGGCGCTGGCCGGTCGTCACTTCAGAAAAGCCGGTATCCAAGACCAGCTCGTGCGATTGCGAGCCATAGAGCTTGTGCACCTCGCGGTCGTCGAGTTGGGCCGGGATGCCGTCAAAAACAATGGCACCGTCGCGCAGTGCCACGATGCGGTCACAGTAGCGACGCGCCAGCGCGACGTTGTGCAAGCTCATCACCAAAGTGACCTGGTGCTGCGTGTTGAGGTCCTGGAGCAGGTCCATCACGCGGCGCGTGGACTCCGGATCGAGCGAGGCCACCGGTTCGTCGGCCAGCACAATGCTCGCGCCCTGCGCCAAGGTGCGGGCAATGGCTGCGCGCTGCTGCTGGCCGCCCGAGAGCGTCGACGCTCTTTGCTTGGCCAAATCGGCAAGCCCCACGGCCTCGAGCGCCTGAACGGCCCGCATGCGCTCGGCTTCGTTGAAGCGCCCCAGCAGCGTGCGCCAGATCGGCATGGGGGCGAGCAAGCCGGTCAGCACATTGGTCAGCAGCGACATGCGGCCGACCAGATTGAACTGCTGAAAAATGATGCCAGTGTGCTGCCTGAGCAAGCGCGCATCGCTACTCAGCCGTCCACCGGCCTGCAGCAAACGGCCGTTGAGCTTGACGAAGCCAGCGCCCGGGTCAAGCAACTCTAGGCCACAAAGGCTGCGCAGCAGCGTCGACTTGCCCGAGCCCGAGGCGCCAAGCAAAGCGATGCACTCGCCCGGGCGCACCCGCAAGTTGACCTGCTTGAGGGCGCGCGTGCGCTGGTTGAAAGTCTTGCTGGCGTCGGCCAGTTCGATCGCGTACTCGGGCAATGACATGCCCGAGAGTCTCACCGCCCGACATGACAAGTAGACGACAGGGCGGCGTCAGAAATATGACGAACATCCGCCCCACCGACATTGGCCGTATGCAGCGCAAGAACACCGAGGTCATTAAGCGACACGATAGGCAGTACCTGCGCATGACGCTGCCACCGAGCAAGGGGGACAGCTTTCCCATCGTGAACAGGCGCTGGGCTGGACGCGACCCAGGTCATCGAGATGCCGATGGCAGGCGCAAGGCCTGCAGCCCAAGCCGATTCAGCGGCCGTGGTACTGCTCAAACCACTGCGCAAAGCGCTGCACACCTACCGCCAGCGGCGTGGCCGGCCGAAAGCCGATCCAGGCCTCAAGCTGTGTGCTGTCGCAGGCGGTGGCGTCCATGTCACCGCTTTGTGCCGGACGCATGATCTTGCGGGCGCTGCGGCCCAGGCTGCGCTCGAGTTCAGCGATGAAGTCGTGCAGCACCACCGGCTGCCCATTGCCCACATTGAAGACCCGGTAGGGCGCGTTGGCACTGCCCAGACCCGGCCCGTTGCCGGGCGTGGGCAGCTTGTGCAGCAGACGCACAATGGACTCGACCGCGTCGTCAATGTAGGTGAAGTCGCGCAGGCTCTGGCCTTGGTTGTAGACCTCGATCGCCTCGCCTGCGCAGATGGCCTGCGCGAACTTGTAGGGCGCCATGTCGGGCCGGCCCCAGGGGCCGTAGACGGTGAACAGGCGCACGCCGGTGGTCGGCAAGCCGTAAAGATGGCTGTAGGCATGGGCCATCAGCTCGTTGGCCTTTTTGGTCGCCGCGTACAAGCTGATGGGATGATCGACCGCCTGGCTTTCGGCAAAGGGCAGGGCGGTGTTGCCACCGTAGACGCTCGAGCTGCTGGCATAGACCAGGTGCTGCACGCCATGGTGGCGACAGGCCTCGAGCATGTTCATGAAGCCTTGCAGGTTCGAGGCCGCGTAGGCCTGCGGATGGCTCAGTGAATAGCGCACGCCGGCCTGCGCCGCCAGGTGCACCACCCGCTCGGGCCGCTCGCGCTCAAACAGCGCCAGCAGGCGCGCCGTGTCTTCAATGCCGAACTCTTCGAACGAAAAGCCGGGGTGGGTGGCCAGATTGGCCAGCCGCGCGCGCTTGAGGCGCACATCGTAGTAGTCGTTGACGTTGTCCAGGCCGACCACCCGATGCCCGTCTGCCAGCAGCCGAGTGGCGGTGTGCATGCCGATGAAGCCGGCCGCGCCGGTGAGCAAAACTTTCATGGGCCCAGGAGCTTACAGCTTGTGTTGCCTCATTCCACCTTGATCTGCGCCGCCTTGATCACCGGCCCCCACTTGCGGATTTCTTGCTGCACAAAGTCCTGGAACTCGCGCGGGCCGAGGTTGAGGGTTTGCATGCCCATCTCGGCGAGCTTGTTGCGGGTTTCGGGCGCATTGAGCACGCGCGCCATTTCGCTGCGCAGCCGCTCGACCACGGCCGGCGGTGTGCGCGCCGGCACCGACAGGCCAAACCACGCGTCGCCGACGGCCCCTGGCACCGTCTCGGCCAGCGTAGGCACCTGGGGAAAGTCGCGGTCGCGCTGGCTGCCGGTCAAGGCCAGGGCGCGCACCCGGCCGGCGCGGATGTGTGGCGCCGAGGCGATGAGGGCGTTGAACATCAGGTCGATCTGCCCGCCCAGCAGGTCGTTGAGCGCGGGGCCCGAGCCCTTGTAAGGCACATGCACCATCTGGATCTTGGCCAGTTGCTTGAGCAGCTCGCCGGTTAGGTTGCCGGCCGAGCCCACACCGGCCGAGCCGTAGCTGAGCTTGCCGGGCTTGTCGCGGGCCAGGGCCAGCAGGTCCTGCACCGTTTTGGCCGGATGGTCGTTGCGCACGATCAGCGCATTGGCAA
>JBILGP010000252.1:0-4097 GCA_044350985.1 Polaromonas sp.
CTTCGCCATCGATGACGATTTTGGCCATGGTCGGTGTCTGGTTCAAAACGAGTGGGTTGGCATCAAAAGCTCGCCCCTGTCAGGCTGATGCGGCGACGTGCGACACCGGGAGACAGGCGATCGCGCGTAAGTTAGGCGAAACCTTTTTCGCAGAGCCTCATGATACAGTTCCGCGCAGCCGCACAAGGCTAGGCCGCGCCCACCTGGGAGGGGGTGTGCGCCAAGCGCGAGACCCGTCTGGGCCGGTGCGTGGCTGTGTCTACCGATCTAAGGTTCTTTCATGAAAATTCACGAATACCAAGCCAAGGAAATCCTTCGCCAATTTGGCGTGCCGGTGCCGCGTGGCGTTGCCGCTTTCACGGTGCAAGAGGCCGTCGAGGCGGCGCAAAAGCTCGGTGGCCCGGTGTGGGTGGTCAAGGCGCAGATCCATGCTGGCGGCCGGGGCAAGGGCGGCGGCGTGAAAGTGGCCAAGTCGATCGACGAGGTCAAGGCGCGTGCCGGCGACATCCTGGGCATGCAGCTCAAGACGCACCAAACCGGCCCGCTGGGCCAAAAGGTGCGGCGCCTGTACATCGAGGACGGCGCTGACATCCAGAAAGAGTATTACCTGTCGGTGGTGACCGACCGCGCCACGCAAAAGGTGGCCTTCATTGCCTCCAGCGAGGGCGGCATGGACATCGAGGAGGTGGCGCACAGCACCCCCGAGAAAATCGTCAAGGTGTTCGTCGATCCGCTCAAGGGCATGACGGCCGAGCAGGGGCAAGAGCTCGCCCGCGGGATCGGCATGCCGGCCGATTCGGTGGCGCAGTTCATCGACGTCTGCGCCAAGGTCTACAAGTGCTACATGGAGACCGACGCCTCGCTGGTGGAGATCAATCCGCTCAACCGCGACAGCAAGGGCAACATCATCGCCCTGGACGCCAAATTCAACTTCGACTCCAACGCCCTGTTTCGCCACCCCGACATCGTGGCGCTGCGCGATCTGGACGAGGAAGATCCGGCCGAAATCGAAGCCTCCAAGTTTGACCTGGCCTACATCTCGCTGGACGGCAATATCGGCTGCCTGGTCAATGGCGCCGGCCTGGCCATGGCCACGATGGACACGATCAAGCTCTTTGGCGCCGAGCCCGCCAACTTCCTGGACGTCGGCGGCGGCGCCACCCCTGAGAAGGTGACCGAGGCCTTCAAGATCATGCTCAAGAACCCCAAAGTCAAGGCCATCTTGGTCAACATCTTTGGCGGCATCATGAAGTGCGACACGATCGCCACCGGCGTGATCACGGCCTGCAAAGCGGTCAACCTGTCGGTGCCGCTGGTGGTGCGCATGAAGGGCACGAACGAGGAACTGGGCAAGAAGATGCTGGCCGAATCGGGCCTGCCCATCATCAGCGCCGACACCATGGCCGAAGCCGCCCAGAAGGTGGTTGCTGCCGTGAACGCCGCCTAAACGCCCAGGAGAAATTCATGTCCATCTACATCAACAAAGACACCAAGGTCATCACCCAGGGCATCACCGGCAAGACCGGGCAGTTCCACACCGAAAAGTGCCAGGAATACGCCAACGGCAAGAACTGCTTTGTCGCCGGCGTCAACCCCAAAAAGGCCGGCGAGAAGATCTTCAACATCCCGATCTACGCCTCGGTCAAGGAAGCGGCGCACAGCACCGGCGCCACGGTCTCGGTGATCTACGTGCCGCCGGCCGGCGCTGCCGCTGCGATCTGGGAGGCGGTCGAAGCCGACCTGGACCTGGCCATCTGCATCACCGAGGGCATCCCCGTGCGCGACATGCTCGAGGTGCGCAACAAGATGAAGGCCAAGGAGGCTGCCGGCGGCAAGCGCACCTTGCTGCTCGGCCCCAACTGCCCCGGTCTGATCACCCCCGAGGAAATCAAGATCGGCATCATGCCCGGCCACATTCACCGCAAGGGCCGTATCGGCGTGGTCTCGCGCTCGGGCACGCTGACCTATGAGGCCGTGGCCCAACTCACCGAAATCGGCCTGGGCCAATCCAGCGCCGTGGGCATCGGGGGCGACCCGATCAACGGTCTCAAGCACATCGACGTGATGAAAGCCTTCAACGACGACCCGGACACCGACGCGGTGATCATGATCGGCGAGATCGGCGGGCCCGACGAGGCCGAGGCGGCGCAGTGGTGCAAGGCCAACATGAAAAAACCGGTGGTCGGCTTCATCGCCGGCGTCACCGCGCCCCCAGGCAAACGCATGGGCCACGCCGGCGCGCTGATCTCCGGCGGCGCTGACACGGCCGACGCCAAGCTGGCCATCATGGAAGCGTGCGGCTTCAAGGTCACGCGCAACCCATCGGAGATGGCCAAGCTGCTCAAAGGCCTGCTCTGAAAGCCCGGGCGGCTTGCCGCTGACTGCCAAGCGGGGGCCGTAGGCGCACGCACGGCGCGCTCGCCAGCCGGTCTTGTTTGCGGTGCTAATTTCGGCGCTTATTTCGGCGTTATTAGCGAAATTTTGCAGTTTCTCGGGAAACGTGCTGACACACGACCGGCCGGTACGGCTTACCATCGGCCCCTCGCCTTGTGATTGCGCCCCACGCAGCCGACCCTGCCCAAGCCAGGAGAACGACATGTATCGCATCGAACGCGGCTTCACACTGATCGAGCTGATGATCGTGATCGCCATCATCGGCCTGCTGGCCTCTCTGGGCCTGCCCATGTACCAAGACTACACCTTGCGTGCCAAGTTGACCGAGGCCATCGTGGCGGCCACGCCGGCCAAGGCTGCGGTGACCGAGGCGGCGCAGGTCGGCAGCGCCATGCCCAGCAGCCTGAGCATTGATGCGCAAAGCTCCGAGTTGGTGGAGGCGGTCAGCTATGCCATCGACGCCACCAACAGCACGGTGGGCGTGATCACCGTCAGGATCAAGGCCAGTCAACCGCGCATCGGTGGCAAGACCGTTGTACTCAAGGCGAGCCTGAACGCCGGCACCGGGCAGATCAGCTGGACGTGCGGGCCAGGTGCCACCGACGGCGTGGACCTCAAATACCTGCCCTCCAGCTGCAAATCGACCTGACCCGCGACAGCGCAGTGTCGCGCCCAGGGCCTGACCGCGGGCCCTAAGATTGCGCCAGCCCATGAACCTTCCTGCCCAGCGCCCGGTGGCGGTGGTCCTGTTCTTGTTGCTCGCCCTGCCCTGGGTCGTGCCGCTGAGCAGCGGCCCCTCGCGCAACGCCTGGCCCTATCTGGTTTCTCTGGCCTGCATGGCCGGCTTGCTGCTGCTGCGCCGACACTGGCGGCCGCAGGCTGTGGCCTGGGCCTGGCTGGCCGCCGCCCTGGTCAGCTGCGCGATCGCGGTGGTGCAGTACTTGGGCTGGGCCGAGCACTTAACGCCCTGGATCGCTCCGATCGGGCCGGGCGAAGGCTCGGCCAATTTGCGCCAGCGCAACCAGTTCGCCACCTTCACCGCCATCGGTCTGATTGCTCTGTGCTACCTGGCCAGCGCCTCACGAAAACAGCCCTCGGCCGCTCAGTGGGCCGGCCTGGCTGCAACCCTGGTCCTGCTGGCCGTGGGCAACGCCGTCACCTCCTCGCGCACCGGGGCTCTGGCCTGGACGGCGGTGCTCGCTGCCGGCCTGTGGATCGCCAGCCGGGGCGGGCCTCGCGCGATGTGGGTGCTGCCCGCCCTGGGCATGGGCCTCTACCTGTGTGCCTCGGCGCTGATGCCGGTCGCGCTCGAATGGGCGCAGGCCCAGCGCGGCGCCGTCTCGCCCTGCGCCGGCGGCCCCTGCAATGCCATCGAAAGACTGGCCAACACCGGCAGCGACAGCCGCATCGCCCTGTGGCGCAACGTGCTCGAACTCATTGCGCTGCGGCCATGGGCCGGCTGGGGCTGGGGCGAGCTGGACTACGCGCATTACGTCACGCTCTTTGGCAGCCCGCGCTTTTGGGACAAGCTCGACAACGCGCACAACCTGCCGCTGCATCTGGCGGTCGAGCTGGGCCTGCCGGCCGCCGGGCTGATCTGCGGTGCGCTCTTGGTGCTGCTTTGGCGCGCGCGGCCTTGGCGCGAAAGCCAGCCCTGGCGCCAGGCCGCCTGGCTGGTGCTGGCCGTCATCGGCCTGCACAGC
>JBILGP010000011.1:0-13373 GCA_044350985.1 Polaromonas sp.
AGCGCGACTGGGTGCGGGCCGAGCAGGTCGCTGGCCACCGGGTGCTGATGGTCGGCGACGGGCTCAACGACGGGCCGGTGCTCGCCCAGGCCGATGTCTCCCTGGCCGTCGGCGCCTCGGTGCCGCTGGCGCAAGCGCAGGCCGATGTGGTCTTGCCCTCGGGCCAGTTGCAGGCCGTCTGGGTCTTGCTCGACCAGAGCCGGCGCACCCAGGCTGTGGTGCGGCAGAACCTGGCCTGGGCCGCGGTCTACAACGCCCTGGGCGTGCCCTTGGCGGCGATGGGCTGGCTGCCCGCCTGGCTGGCGGGGCTGGGCATGGCGCTGAGCTCGCTGGCCGTCGTGCTCAACGCCGCCAGACTCGCAAGGCATCGGCCATTCGACCCCTTGCAGACGGGGTGATAAGACGCGATGGACATTTTGTTTGTGCTCATTCCGCTGTCGGTCCTGCTCGCCCTGGGCGTGGTCGGCGTGCTGGCATGGGCGGTCTGGTCGGGGCAGTTTGAAGAGGTCGACGCCGAGGCGCAGCGCATCTTGCGCGAACGCGAGTAATCGGCAGGCGCTGGCTCAGGGTTGGCCAGCGGTTGGGTTGCGGGTGGCCTGCGGTGGGTCCATGGTCTTGGCAAGCGGGACCGTTGCATCGATCTTCATCGCTGAGCCATCGATCGCTTGATCCAGGTCAAAGCGGGCCGGCGTGCAAGAGGGCACAGTGGCACTCATCAGGATGTCCACCATGAATGCCCTCATGTCATCGAAGCTCCACGAACCTGCCCACGCCCCGGTATTGCCTGCGCCGACCTACAACGACACCATCGTTCGGCAGTTCGCGATTGCTGCTGTCGTTTGGGGTGTGGTGAGCATGCTGGTGGGCGTGTTCATCGCGGCCCAGATGGCCTGGCCGGCGCTCAATTTCGACCTGCCCTGGTTGTCCTTTGGCCGGCTGCGGCCGCTGCACACCAACGCCGCGATTTTTGCCTTTGGCGGCTGCGCCTTGTTTGCCACCAGCTACTGGGTGGTGCAGCGCACCTGTCAGGTGCGGGTGATTTCCGACAAGCTGGCCGCGCTGCATTTTTGGTTGTGGCAACTGGTGATTTTGGGTGCGGCCATCACCTTGCCTCTGGGCATCACCCGTGGCAAGGAGTACGCCGAACTGGAGTGGCCGCTGAGCATCGCAATTGCGGTGGCCTGGGTGGCTTACGCCGTGGTGTTTTTCGGCACGATCGGCATCCGCAAGGTCAGGCACATCTACGTGGCCAACTGGTTCTACGGCGCCTTCATCATTGCTGTGGCCTTGCTGCACATCACCAACGCGATGTCGATGCCAGCGAGCCTGTGGAAGTCTTATTCGGTTTATGCGGGGGTGCAAGACGCCATGGTGCAGTGGTGGTACGGGCACAACGCGGTCGGCTTCTTTTTGACCGCGGGCTTTCTGGGCATCGTGTACTACTTCATCCCCAAGCAGGCCGAGCGGCCGGTCTATTCCTACCGGCTGTCCATCGTGCATTTCTGGGCGCTGATCTTCACCTATATGTGGGCTGGCCCGCACCATCTGCACTACACCGCCTTGCCCGACTGGACGCAGTCGCTGGGCATGGTCTTTTCGCTGATCCTGCTTGCGCCCAGTTGGGGCGGCATGATCAACGGCGTGATGACGCTCTCGGGCGCCTGGCACAAACTGCGTGAGGACCCCATCATCCGCTTCATGATCGTGGCCCTGTCGTTTTACGGCATCGCCACCTTCGAAGGTCCGATGATGTCGATCAAGACGGTCAATGCGCTGTCGCATTACACCGATTGGGGCATCGGCCACGTGCACGGCGGCACGCTGGGCTGGGTCGGCTTTATCTCGATGGGAGCGTTGTATTACCTGATTCCGCGCCTGTACGGTCAGCCGCGCATGCACAGCCTGCGGGCCATCGAGCTGCATTTTTGGATTTCCACCCTGGGCATCGTCCTCTACATCGCCTCGATGTGGATCGCTGGGGTCATGCAGGGCCTGATGTGGCGCTCGATCAATGCCGACGGTTCGCTCACCTACACCTTTGTAGAAAGCGTGAAGTCGTCGATGCCGTTTTACATCATTCGATTTGTCGGCGGGCTGATGTACCTCAGCGGGATGGCCGTGATGACCTGGAACGTGTTCAAGACCATCACCGCCGGCAAGGCCCACGATGCCCGCATTCCCGCCGCTCTGGTGCACGCCTGAAAGTCGCCAAACATGTCGTTCTCTCACGAAAAAGTTGAAACCAGCAATTGGCTGATGATCGTCCTGATCTTGGTGGTGGTGGCCATCGGTGGTCTGGTCGAGATCGTGCCGCTGTATTTCCAGAAGTCGACCACGCAGCCGATTGCTGGCGTGATACCTGACTCTGCGCTGCGCGTGGTCGGGCGCGATATCTACATTCGCGAGGGCTGCTACAACTGCCATTCGCAAATGATCCGGCCGCTGGTGGCCGAGACCATGCGTTATGGCCACTACTCGGTGGCTGGCGAGTATGTGTACGACCACCCCTTCCAGTGGGGCAGCAAGAGAACCGGCCCCGACTTGCACCGGGTGGGCGGCAAGTACAGCGACGAGTGGCAACGCCTGCATCTGATCCGCCCGCGCGATCTGGTGCCCGAGTCCATCATGCCGGGCTACCCCTGGCTCGAAAACGCGAGCGTGGAGAGCTGGCCGGTGCAGGCCCACATGGGCGCACTGCGCCGCGTGGGCGTGCCCTACACCGACGCCCAGATTGCAGCAGCGCCGGCCGAGCTCCAAGGCAAGACGGAACTCGATGCCTTGGTGGCCTATCTGCAGGGACTGGGCCTGGCGCTCAGGTGAGGGGAGGGGATTGATGGACATCAATGTGTTGCGCAGTGTGGTCACGCTGTGTGCGTTCGTGCTGTTTGTAGCCATCGTGGTGTGGGCCTACCGGCCCTCTGGGCGCGGGCAGTTTGACGAGGCGGCCAGGCTGCCGTTTCACGAGGAGGATTAAGGCCCATGGCTGATTTTTTCAATGCAGGCTGGTCCTGGGCTGTGGCCATCGTTTCGGTCATCTCCATCCTGGCTTGTGCGGTGCTGCTGTGGCTGGCCGGCAAGGCCAAGGTCAGTGCGGCGGCTCTGGCCAGGGGCGACAACACCACTGGGCATGTCTGGGACGAGGATCTGCGCGAATACAACAACCCGCTGCCACTGTGGTGGATGTGGCTGTTCATCCTTACCGTGGTCTTTGCCCTGGTTTACCTGGCCTTCTATCCCGGGCTGGGCAGCTATCCGGGGATGGGGCAGTGGAGTGGCCAGGGCCAGCACCGCAGCGACGCCCAGCGCATGCGCGCTGAGCTTGCACCCCTGTACGCGCGCTTTACGGCCACGCCCCTCGACCAGCTGAGCCAGGACCCGCAGGCGCTGGCCATCGGACAGCGGCACTTCATGAACCATTGCGCCCAGTGCCATGGCTCGGACGCGCGCGGCAGCAAGGGCTATCCGAATCTGACCCAGGGCCCATCGGCCTGGCTGGGGCCACTGAGCGGCGAGCACATCGTGCAGACCATCAGCCAGGGCCGCCAAGGCGTGATGCCTGCCATGGGCGCGGCCATCGGCGGTGAAGCGGCCATCAGCGACCTGGCGCACTACGTTCTGTCGCTCTCTGGCAGTCCTCGCAACGAAATCAAGGCCTTCAGCGGCAAGAAGCATTACGCCGCCTGCGCTGCCTGTCATGGCGCGGACGGCAAGGGCAACAAGGCCTTGGGCGCGCCCAATCTGGCCGACAACTACTGGCTCCATGGCTGGGGCGAGGCGGCCATCGTGAGCATCATCAAAAATGGCAAGTCCAACGTGATGCCGTCGCAATCGGCCTGGCTGTCGCCTGAGCAGATCCATGTGCTGGCGGCCTATGTCTTGAGCCTGTCCGGCCCGGCGCCTGCGACCGTTGGGGCCATGACATCGCCGCCCAGGACGCCGTGAAGCCTGGCTCTTCCTCGAGCCCCCTCGCAAGATTTCTTGCGAACGATGCGCCGCCTGCCCGGCGCGTGATCCCCATCGTGGCCGACGACTCGACCGTGGTCACCTCGCTCTATCAGAGCGAGGGCAAGATTTATCCGCGCAGCGTCTCGGGCTGGTTCAGCCGCTGGCGCTGGACTTTGGTGTGGGCCACGCAGCTGCTCTTTTATGGCCTGCCGTGGACCAGCGTCAACGGCAGGCAGGCCGTCTTGTTCGATCTGGCCGCCCGGCGCTTTTACATCTTCAATCAGGTGCTCTATCCGCAAGATCTGATCTATCTGACCGGCTTGCTCATCATGAGCGCCCTGGCGCTGTTTCTGTTTACCGCTGTGGCGGGCCGCCTGTGGTGTGGCTATGCCTGCCCGCAGACGGTCTACACGGAAATTTTTCTGTGGGTGGAGCGGCGCATCGAAGGCGACCGGATGCAGCGCATGCGGCTGGACCAGGGGCCGATGTCGGCGCGCAAGCTGCTGCGCAAGGCCGCCAAGCACGGTGTCTGGGTGGCCATCGGCTTGTGGACCGGCCTGACTTTTGTCGGCTACTTCACGCCGATCCGTGAGCTGATGGCCGAGGTGCTCACTGCCTCGCTGGGCGCTTGGGAGATCTTCTGGGTGCTGTTCTACGGCTTGGCCACCTATGGCAACGCCGGCTGGATGCGCGAGCAGGTGTGCAAATACATGTGCCCTTACGCGCGCTTTCAAAGTGCGATGTTTGATCGCGACACCCTGATCGTTTCGTACGACCGGCTGCGTGGCGAAGGCCGCGGTGCGCGGCCGCGTGGCCAGTCGGCTGCCGCCTACCAGGCCCGTGGCTTGGGCGATTGCATCGACTGCGGGCTGTGCGTGCAGGTCTGCCCGACCGGCATCGACATCCGCAACGGTCTGCAGTACGAGTGCATCAGTTGCTCGGCCTGTATCGACGTGTGCAACACGGTGATGGACAAGATGCGCTACCGGCGCGGCCTGATCCGTTACAGCACGCCCAACGGGCTGGCGCAGGGCCTGTCGGCAGCGCAGATGTGGCGGCGCGTGGCGCGTCCGCGCGTGCTCATCTACACCGCCGTGCTGGGCTTGGTCACGCTCGCTGTGCTGGGTTCCTTGCTCACGCGCGCCCCTTTCAAGGTTGATGTGGTGCGCGACCGTGGCACGATGGCGCGCATGGTCGCTCAAGGCACGATCGAGAACGTCTACCGGCTGCAGATCATGAACGCCACCGAGCAGCCGCAGACCTATCGCTTGCGGGTCGAGGGGCTGGAGGGTTTGAGCATCGGATCGGCCGATCGGGTGGTGGTGGCAGCCGCCAGCGCCCTTTGGGTACCGGTGCGGGTGGAGCTGGCGCCGCAGATGGCGCCGGCTGCAATCGGCCCGGGCTCGTATCCGATGGCCTTTCGCATCGAAGCTGGCGAGGGCGGTGGCCCGCAGTTGCTCGAGAAGTCGGTGTTTGTGGTGCCGCGTTGACCTCTGGGTGATGTCAAGACAGGAGTTGTTGTGATGATGAACGATCTTTCAACCGTGCCTGCCCGCCCCGCCTGGCGCGAGCCTTATGTTTGGCTGGTGGTCGGCTTGCCCCTGTCTGCCGTGCTGGCCTGTCTGGTCACTGCAGTCTTCATTTTGCGTGGGCCCCAGCGTCTGGTGAGCCAGCCCAGCCCTGAGCTGGCGCGTGCGCTGGCCAACGAGCTTACCCAATCGAATGCGCCGTCGCAGCAACCGGCGCTGGTGGGCCGCAACCACAGCGCCACCGGCGGGGTGCGTCATGCAAGTCCTTGAGCCCAGCGTCGATGAGGACGATCCCACGCTCAGGCTCGAGCGGCTGATCCGGTTTTGGGGCGTGATCCTCTGGCCCTCGTTCTTGGCCGCCTGCCTGCTTGAGGCACTGGTTTTTTCGGTGGTCGATCCGGGTGACTTGCGCTGGCCTGGTGGTATCGGCACGCCCTCGAACCAGGCGATCTACACCTTGGGATTTTTTGCCTTCTGGCTCATCAACATCGCGTGCTGCCGCCTCGTGTTGTGGCTGGCGCAGTCGGGCCAGACCAAGACCGGCGCCAAGCTCAGTGGCAGACCTGGGGGTTGACCAGCCGCTTGAGCGCCTGATCGTCAAGGATGTGGATGTGCCTTTGCTTGACCTCGATGAGGCCCTCGTCGGCAAATCGCGAGAAGGTTCGGCTGACCGTCTCGAGCTTCATGCCCAGGTAGCTGCCGATTTCTTCGCGCGTCATGCGCAAAATCAGCTCGTGGCTGGAAAAGCCGCGCGCTTGCAGGCGCTGCACCAAGTTCAGCAAGAAGGCGGCCAAGCGCTCTTCGGCGCGCATGCCGCCTAGCAGCAGCATGACGCTGTGTTCGCGCACGATCTCGCGGCTCATGATGCGGTGCACATGCTTTTGCAGCGCGCCCACTTCGCGCGAGATGTCCTCGATCCGGTCGAAAGGCATGACGCACACCTCGGCGTCCTCGAGCGCGGTGGCATCGCAGGTGTGCTGCTCGTTGACGATGCCGTCCAATCCGATGATCTCGCCGGCCATCTGAAAGCCGGTGACCTGATCACGGCCGTCCTCGGTGGTCAAGCTGGTCTTGAAAAACCCAGTGCGCACGGCAAACAGGGAGGTGAAGGCTTCGCCGTTTCGAAACAAGGTGGCGCCACGCTTGATGCTGCGTCGATGGGCCACCAGCTCGTCGATGCGGCGCAGTTCGGCCTCGTTGAGTCCCACCGGCATGCACAGCTCGCGCAAATTGCAGTTGGAGCAGGCCACCTTGATCGATTCTTTGAGCATTTCACCCCCTCGACTCTGCCAGAGTCTTTGAATTATTGAGTTCAATTATCCCAGCAGGGTGGCAGTGTGTGAACAGCTCGGCTGCAGAAAAAGCTGCTTTATTGCTGCTGCGCTTGACCCAGGTCAAGGCGGACCCAGGGGTGCTGGCGCACAGTCTCCGACATGGGTCCGACCACGACGATCATGAGCCTGCTTCCGCCCGATTTGCTGCGTCAGATGGACCTCGCCGGTCCGCGCTACACCTCCTATCCAACGGCCGACCGCTTTGTTGAGGCTTTTGGCCAGGCCGATTACGTGCAGGCGCTCGAGCAGCGGCGTGCGGGGCTCTCGCGCGGCAGTGCCCTGTCGCTGTACATCCATATCCCGTTTTGCGAGTCGCTGTGCTACTACTGCGCCTGCAACAAGATCGTCACGCGGCACCATGACCGTGCGCAGGTCTATCTGCGTCAGCTCAGTCGCGAGCTCGACCTTCACCTGGCGCATCTGGGCGGCGGTCAGGTGCTGAGCCAATTGCATTTGGGCGGAGGAACGCCGACCTTTTTGAGCGATGAGGAGCTGCGTAGCCTGTTGTCTATGGTGCGCCGCGGCTTTCAGATGGTGCCCGGTGGCGAATACTCGATTGAGGTGGATCCGCGCACCGCGACGCCCCAGCGCCTGGCCTTGCTGGCCCAGTTGGGCTTTAACCGCCTGAGCCTTGGCGTGCAGGATTTCGACCCGGCGGTGCAGCAGGCGGTGCACCGGCACCAGCCGGCCGAACAAGTCTTTGAACAGGTGGCCGCAGCCCGTGCGCTGGGCTTTGAGTCGGTCAACGTCGATCTGATTTATGGGTTGCCGATGCAAACGCCCGAGTCGTTTGAGCGCACGCTCGGCCAGGTCGCGCTGCTGCGGCCGGACCGCATCGCGCTGTACGCCTATGCCCATCTGCCCGAGCGCTTCAAGCCGCAGCGCCGCATTCAGGCGGTGCAGTTACCCGGAGCGGCGGCCCGCATCAGCATGTTCGAGCGCTCGCTGCAGACCTTCGAGCAGGCGGGTTACGTCTATATAGGAATGGACCATTTCGCCTTGCCCGACGACGCGTTGGCCGTGGCGCGCCGCCAAGGCCGCTTGCATCGCAATTTTCAGGGCTACACCACGCAGCCCGAGTGCGATCTGATCGCGCTGGGCGTGTCGGCCATCGGCCGGGTGGGCGCCACCTACAGCCAAAACGCCAAGACCCTGGAGGAGTACTACGACCTGCTCGATCAGGGCCGCCTTCCCGTGGTGCGCGGCCTGGCATTGAGCCGCGACGATTTGGTTCGGCGCAGCGTGATCATGGCCCTGATGTGCCAGGGCGAGTTGCAGTTCGAGGCCCTGGAGACGGCTTTTCTGATCGACTTCAACAGCTACTTTGCCGCCGAGTTGCAGGCGCTGTCGGTGTTGCAGGCGCAGGGCTTGGTACGCGTGGGCCGCTCGGGCATCACCGTGACCGCGCACGGCTGGTTTTTCGTGCGTGCGGTGGCCATGGTGTTTGATCGCTACCTGCAAGCCGATCGCAACCGCAGCCGTTTCTCCAAGATCATCTGATGGACGGCACGCTGGCGCTGACCGCCTTGACCATGGGCCTGGCCGGTGGCCCGCACTGCCTGGGCATGTGCGCCAGCGCCTGCGTGGCGCTCGGCGGCGGCTGCGGCCGGCCCACTGTGGCGGCGGTGATACGGGGCCCGCAGCCGCTTGCCCCCGCTCGCAGCGCCAACTACCAGGGCCTGGCCGGGTTTCATCTGGGGCGGCTACTGGCTTATGCGGCCATGGGGGCGCTGGCTGCCCTGTCGGTGCAGGCTGTGGGCTGGCTCAGTGTCTACACCGCTGCCTTGCGGCCGGTCTGGATGCTGGTGCATGTGGGCGCGGCGGTGCTGGGCTTGGTGCTGCTGTGGCAGGCGCGTCAGCCGGCCTGGCTCGACGTGGGCGGCCTGGGTCTTGCGCGACGCGTCCAGGCCGTGGTCGCTCGCCGCGCCCCGGCATGGGGCGCGCTGGCGCCATTGATCGTTGGCCTGGGCTGGGGTTTTCTGCCCTGTGGGCTGCTCTATTCGGCCCTGCTCGTGGCCGCGCTCAGCGGCGGCGTGCTTGAAGGCGCTTGGGTGATGGCTCTGTTTGCGCTGGGCACCGGTGTGAGCCTGGTGCTGGGCCCCTGGCTGTGGTTGCGCCTGCGCGGTGCATCGGCCAATCGCTGGTCCATCCGGGCCGCGGGCGGTGCGCTGCTTGCTAGCTCGGTTTGGGCCTTGTGGATGGGGCTGGTGCACGATGCCGCACCTTGGTGCATCACCGCCAGCGCGCCTTGAAGCCCTTGATAGGGAGCCTGCGCCCAAAGGCACAGGGCCTGCATGGGCCTTTGCTTCCAAAGCCCTTGCGATTGACTCTACACTCCGCGGGTTTTTTTCGGCACTTTGCCCGGCGGCCAGCTCGGCAAAGTGGGGTCTAAACCTGAAAAGATCTGTGGAGACATCATGCTTGTAACCTTTGTGGTGGCCTATCTGATGGTGACGGTGGCCATCGGTTTGCTGGCGGCGCGCCGGGTGCACGGGGCCAAGGACTACCTTGTGGCGGGCCGCAGCCTGCCGCTGTACATGAACGTGGCCTGCGTGTTTGCGACGTGGTTCGGTGCCGAGACGGTGTTGTCGGTTTCGGCCACCTTCGCCAGAGACGGCCTGACCGGCATCCCGGGTGATCCCTTCGGCGCCTCGCTGTGCCTGGTGCTGGCGGCTTTGTTTTTTGCGCGTCTGTTCTACCGGATGAATTTGCTGACCATCGGCGACTTCTACAAGGTGCGCTACGGCAAGGGAGTGGAGGTGCTGACCAGCGTGGCCATCGTCATGAGCTACCTGGGCTGGACCTCGGCCCAGTTGACCGCCCTGGGTCTCGTGATCCATGTGCTCTCTGGCGGCGCGGTCGCGTTCGAGACGGCCATCATGATCGGCGCTGCGATCGTGGTGGTCTACACCATCTTTGGCGGCATGTGGTCGGTTGCCTTCACCGATTTGCTGCAGACCGTCGTGATCTTGATCGGCCTGAGCGCGGTGGCCTGGCTCGTGGGTGACTTGGCCGGCGGCGCCACCAAGGTGATCTCGCAGGCGGCATCGGAAGGCAAGCTGATTCTTTTTGATTTCAACATGGACGCAGCGGGCTGGTGGGCCATGGCCGGCGCCTTCTTCGCGTTTGCGTTTGGCTCCATTCCCCAGCAGGACGTGTTCCAGCGCATGACCAGTGCCAAGGATGAAAAGACCGCCGTGCGCGGCACCCTGATCGGCGGCCTGGTTTATTTTGTGTTCGCTTTTGTCCCGATTTACATCGCCTATGCGGCGCTGGTGCACTCGCCCGAGTTGGCCAAGCTGTTCGAGTCCGAAGATGCTCGTGAAATTCAGCGCATCTTGCCCGACCTGGTGCTCGGTCAGATGCCGATGTGGGCGCAGATCCTGTTTTTTGGCGCCTTGCTGTCGGCCATCTTGTCAACGGCCAGTGGCGCGCTGCTGGCGCCCACGGCCACTTTCACCGAGAACGTGCTGCGCCCCTTTGTGCCCCGTATGAGCGATCGTCAGATGCTCATGACGCTGCGCATCGTCTTGGTGACGTTCACCGCCTGTGCCTTGCTGTTTGCCCTCAACAGCAAGAGCACCATGTATGAGATGGTGCAAAACGCGTACAACGTGACCTTGTGTGGCGCCTTCGTGCCGCTGGTGGCCGGGGCCTACTGGAAACGCGCCAACACGCAAGGCGCGCTCTTGTCTTTTGTGTTGGGCATCGGTACCTGGCTGACCGCCAACACCGTGGCCAGCGATGCCATGATCCCGGCCAACCTCTTGGGACTGGCCGCCTCCATCGTCGGCATGGTGATGGGCTCGCTGGCCCCGACGCTGATTGCCAACCGCGGGCACAGCATCGAGGCGGCGCTGTCGCAAGGTCACAAGCACTGAGACCGCTGGCAAGCCGGCCCTGATCGACTCTGGCAAAGAGCCGATCAGGACGGCTGATCAGGACGGTCGATTAGGTCGGCCAATTAGGTCGGCCGATCGGGAAGGCCCTGCGATCGGCTACCGGGACGGCCGCGCAGGCGCCGTGGCCAGCACCACGGCGACAAGGGCCAGACCCAGCGCGAGCCACTGCCAAGGCCCCAGAACCTCGCCGAGCGCCAGCACCCCCACCAGCGTTGCGCTGATGGGCAACATCACTGTGAAGACCCCGGCCGCGCTGGCATCGATGCCGCGCAGGCCCGTCATCCACAGCCACACGCTCCACACGCTGGCGGCCAGGGCGTAGAACACAAGCGCCAGCCAGGCCCAAGCTGGCACGCTACTCCATGCAAAGTCGCTGGCGCTCCACAGCCCCAGGGGCGTCATCAGAGCCAGCCCCCAGAGGTTTATAAGCGCCGTGATGCGCTTGGGTGACAGGCTCGACGTCAGGCGCTTGCCAATCACTGCGTAAGCGGCCTCGCACAGCACGGCGCCCACCAGCAGCAGATGGCCGAGCCAGGCGGTCTGCGCGGCGCCAGCCGATGGACTGGCGCCCTGAGCCGATAGCAGGCCGATGCCGACCACGGCCAAAGCAGTGGCCAGCGCCACGCGCCGTGAAATCGATTCCTTGAGCCAGATCCACCCCAGCAGCGCCACCGCAGCCGGGATGGCGGCCATGATCACGCCGGCTGCGACAGCCGAGCTCAGGGCCACGCCGTAGAGCATGCAGATTGAAAAAAGGAAGTTGCCCAGGAAGGCCTCGAGAAACAGCAGCCGTCGGGTGGGTCGGTCAAGCGCGGGCTCGTCGGCCGGTTTGCGCAGCCAGTGCAGCGTGGCCAAAGCGCCGATGCCAAAGCGCAGCCAGGCCAGCAAAAAGACGGGGAACACCGCCACCAGCGGCTTGGACAGGGCCACGTAGCTGCCCACCAGCGCCATGCTCGCTGCCAGGCAGGCCTGGGCCACAATGGGGCTCATTGGCAAACGTCCGCGTGCTGTTTGGGGCCGGTATGGCGGCACTTGTGTCCGGTCTGCGGCGCCGGCAGCCACGGCTGGGCGCCGGGCGGTCGGGTTAAGCGGTCGATCAAGGCCTTGCAGGCAGCAGCTTGGAGCAACATGGTTCAGATCATGCCTGAAGATCCCAGCCCCGACGGCGATCTCGACGACCCGGTCGGCGTTGAGCGGCCGCTTTTCGTTTACGGCACCCTGCGCTACACGGGCAGCAATGACATCCGACGCTTCGGTCCCCATTCGCGGCTGCTCGGCATGGCCCGGGTGCGCGGACAGTTGCACGATCTGGGCGCTTACCCTGGGCTGGTGCTCGGTGGTGGTCAGTGGGTGTGGGGTGAGTTGCACGCGATCGGGCCGGCGCTGGAGCCCGCGCTCGATGCGCTCGAGGAGGTCTGGCCCCAGTGCAGCGGCGAATACCGCCGTCGCCACGCCCGGGTCCAATGGTGCCTTGAGGGCGGCGGTGTCCAGCGGGAGTTGTCGGCCCTGCTCTACGAAATGGATCCGCTGCGCGCCCGGGCCTGGCCCTTGATTGAGTCGGGCGATTGGCTCGCCCGTTGGGCACCCCATGAAGCGGGCGGTCGTGGGTGATGGTTATTTTGCAAGATGAAAAAATCATTTCTTCATATGAAATTCAAAAATGCTGCGCCGCAGCGATTTTTCTCGATATGAGATATTGAATTTCATGATGAGGAATGACGACCTTAGATCGTTGATTTGATTCAATAAAATTTTTATCTTATATAAGACACAAGAGCACTCCTAAGTCTTATACAAGACTTAAAGTGTGGCCATCGACCCGACGGCAGGCACGACCCAAGCGTCATCTGACCTGACCCAGCGGCCCCGCTTTGTTTTTAACCTCAAGGAGTGACTCCATGCCTCAGACCCTCAATGAACAGCTCAGCCGCGAGCAACAGATTGCCGCTCTCGAAAAAGAGTGGGCCCACAGCCCGCGTTGGAAGGGCGTCAAGCGCGGCTACAGCGCTGCCGATGTGGTGCGACTGCGTGGCAGCCTGCAGATCGAGCAGACGCTGGCGCGCCGTGGTGCCGAAAAGCTTTGGCGCCTGATCAATGGCGAAGCCAAGAAGGGCTACGTCAATGCGTTTGGCGCGATCAGCGCCGGCCAGGCCATGCAGCAGGCCAAGGCCGGCCTGGAGGCGGTGTACCTGTCGGGCTGGCAGGTCGCGGCCGATGGCAACACCTCCGAAACCATGTACCCGGACCAGTCGCTGTATGCCTACGACTCGGTGCCGACCATGGTGCGCCGGATCAACAACACCTTCAAGCGTGCTGACGAGATTCAGTGGGGTCGGGGGATCGAGCCGGGCTCCAAAGACTACATCGACTTTTTCCTGCCCATCGTGGCCGACGGCGAGGCTGGCTTCGGCGGCGTGCTCAACGCCTTCGAGCTGACCAAGAACATGATCACGGCGGGTGCGGCTGGCGTGCACTTTGAGGACCAGCTTGCGGCCGTCAAGAAGTGCGGCCACATGGGCGGCAAGGTGCTCGTGCCCACGCAGGAGGCAATCGAGAAGCTGCAGTCGGCGCGTTTTGCCGCTGACGTCATGGGCGTGCCCACCGTCGTGCTGGCCCGCACCGACGCCGAGGCTGCAAACCTGCTCACCTCCGACCACGATGCC
>JBILGP010000254.1:0-4090 GCA_044350985.1 Polaromonas sp.
GGCCGTTTTGGTGAAGGTGCCGCCATCATGGTCGATCTCGATGTTCAGCTTGTCGCCCGTGCCCTTGGTGGCGCGTAAAAAATTGGCCAGCGTACTGCTGCTGGTGTAGTTGTTGAGCAGCTGACTCAGGTCTAGCAGGTCGGCCTCCAGGCTGCCTTGTAGGCTGCCTGAGCCCCTTTTGAAGCCGAAGTCCTTGATCGTCTGCGTAAAACCGCTCGGCCCGCCAGCGCCAAAGTCCGGCCAGACGAAATGATCGGCTGCGCCCTTGCCCTCGAGCGTGTAGGTGCCCAGGCTGCCCAAGAAGTAGTCCACCCGGCCGGCCGCACCCTCTAGGATATTGGCCCCGTCGGTGCCTCTGATCACCTCTCCAAAAGACTGGTCACTGAAGCTGGCCATCAACTTGCCGTTGGCGTCTTTGAGCGGGTTGCTGGTGGGCGTTGTGTAGCTGACCTGCACGGCGCCGGCCGTGGTGATCGGGCTGGTCAACTGCAGCACCAGGTCTTGCCCCGAGCGGCTGATGCTGCTGAGGGCTTGCGTGCTGCTGCCGATCTTGACGGTGAAGGCGCTGGCCGTTGGCAAGGGGTCTGCGGCCGCCACGTTCAGGGAAATCACCACCCGGTCCAGCGCTGCCGCTTGCGAGTCCAGTACCAGTTGGGTCACGGCGAACAAGGTTGCGTTGACCACCGCCTGGCCGTTGACGCCACTGCCTAGCGATTCAGCGTCGTTGCCGCTGCTGTCTTGAATGGCGGCATTGCTCACCGCGATGTTGGATGTGGGGGCCTGGTAGAAGACGCTGACCGTCTCGCCCGGCAGCAGCGCGCTGGCCAGGTTCAGCCGCACTTGCGAGCCATCTACGGAAACGCTGCTGACTGTGCTTTCCAGGCCGCCGCCTCGAAACACCCGAAAGGCCGATGTGGCGGGGGTATTGGAGGTGAGCAGGCTTTCGCTGTAGTTAAGTTCCACCCGCAAGCCGTTGGTGCTGGTGCGGGCACTGATCAGACTGGGGGCGGTGGTGTCGGCTGTGTACGAGAGGTTGGCGCTGTCGTTGCCCGTGGCATCTTGCAGGGCCGCATTGAGCACGGTGGCGTCGTTGGCTGGCGCCACATAGGCCAGTGTGGCGGCCTTTCCGGTTTGCACCGCGGTATCGAAAGTCAGCGTCACGGTTTTGCCCGAGACGGTGCTGGAGACCGGCTTGAGGGCTGCCCCATCATTGGCGGTGAGGGTGTAAGCCGCTTTGTCGGCGCCCAGGCTGGCCAGGGTTTCGGTAAAGGTCAGCTCCAGCGCACGGTCGGAGGTGAACCGGCTGGACACCAGGCCAGGCGGCACCAGGTCACCCAAGCTGAGGTTGCGGCTGAAGGCGGCCACATCATTGCCCGCCCAGTCTTGCAAGGCCACGCCACTGGTGGGCGGCGTGTAGCTCACGCTCAGGCCGGCCAGCGGATCGCTCACGTTCTCCGCCAGGCTCAGCTCCAGCACGTCGCCGGCCACTTTGAGCGTGCTGACTTCTACGGTGCGGCTGCTGCCGCCGCTGCTGACTTGCACCCGCAAGCTGGCCGCTTCGGGCAGGGCACCAGCGTCCAGCACTTCGCTGAACTTCAAGCGCACCAAGCGCGAGGGCAGGCTCACCAAGCTGGCCGAGCTCAAGGCGCTGTCCAGTGTGGGGGCGGTGCTGTCTCGGCTGTGCGTCACGCTGATGCCGCCGCTGGCCCCCAGCGACGCAGCGCGGCTGCCGGCGGCGTCTTGCAGCGCCAGGGTGGTGTCGCTCGGGGGTATGTAGCTCAGCAGGACTATCGGGCTGGCGGCCGTGATCGCTGTGCCCAGCGTCAGGCGCACCGAATCGCCGAACACATCGACAGCGCTGACGCTGACCTGATCCCCATTGACCTTCACCCCGAATGCCGAGGCGGCGGGCTTGCCGCTGGCCAGCAGGTCCTCGGCGTAGCGCAGCACGATGACCGAGCTGCCGGCGTTGGTGTAGGCATTGCTCGTGAGCAAGGTGGGCGCCACCTTGTCCGTGATGGCCACGCTTTGGCTGCGGAAGGGGGTCGCCGTGTTGCCCGCCAGGTCTTTGATCGCCCCGACATCGTTGAGGCTCACGCTCACGGCCCTTGGGCTGGTGACGGCTGTGGCGAGGGTCAGCACCACCGTTTTGTTGTCGCTGCTGCCGCGGGCGACCCCGGAGACGGTGGTGAGCACGCCGTCGACCAGCACCTCAAAGGCGCTGGCCGCAGGCAGGGTGCTGCTCACGGTTTCGCTGTAGCTTAGAACCAGTTGTGTGCCGGCGCTGTCGCTGATGCTGGCGCTCAGCAACACCGGGGCGCTGGTGTCGCTGGCTGGCGCTGCTGCTCCACCGCCCGATCCGCCGCCGCCGCCCAGGGCCGCCAGGGTGAGCAAGGCACCCGTGCCGACCGCACCGGCCGGCGCCGCGCCGAGTCCGCTGAGCCAACTGGTGCTGGCCCAGGGCGCTGCCTGGCTCCAGGGCGTGAGCAGCCGCGACTCCAAAGCCGAGGGCGCAGCCGGGTTGCCTGGGGCCTGCGCTGGGGCAGCTTGCGGCTCGGCCGCCGCACCGCCGGCTGCCGGCGCGCTTGCTGGGCTTTGGGCGCTCTGAGCACTTTGGGCGCTTTCGGCGGGCGCCTCCCGCTGGCGCACTGCCGGCCCAGCTTGTGCGAGCAGCATCTCATCGGGTCGATCGGAGGCCTCGGGCGTATCGGACGTACGGTCCGTATGGTCTGCAT
This sequence comes from Polaromonas sp., assembly GCA_044350985.1. Taxonomy (GTDB): domain Bacteria; phylum Pseudomonadota; class Gammaproteobacteria; order Burkholderiales; family Burkholderiaceae_C; genus Polaromonas. The sequence continues at coordinate 2,736 of JBILGP010000254.1, forward strand.
CGTCCGGTTTGCGCCGGCCCAGCAGGCGTGGGCCTGTTGGCTCGGCCCGCAGCGTGCCTGGCAGTCCGGCCTTCGGCTCCAGCGCTGCGCGCACCGCTTGGGCATGGACGGCCACCGGTGCGGCAGAAGGCGCTGCAGCAGAAGGCGCTGCAGCAGCAGCCGGGGTGCGCGAGGATTCGGTCATGGCCTGTGCCTTACTGAATTTGATAGGCCCAGCGCAGCCACCGCGGCGGGCTAGAGCTGACCACGGTGCCGTTTTGATCTAGCTCGCTGGTATTGACTGAGTCGAGCATGGTGGTCCATGAGCTGACACCATGAACGAACCGACCAAATGTCGCGTAGGCGAGGCGGTCGCGGCTCTGGCGCCGTTGTAGCTGCGACTGTTATCGCTGATGTTGACAAAAAATCCTGAAGTTGCTGAGTCGAGGTCGTCAGTGCGGGCCATGGCAATGGTGCCGTCGGTGTTGCTCAAACCCGTGCTTGTGGGCGATTCAAGGGCGATAGCCGGCAAGGTGCTGACCTTGGGTACATACGTGCCGGCGTTATAGCTGACGCCGCCACCCTGGACTACCCGGGTGCCGACCTTCAAGAACCGGTGGAACACGGTCTGGTCGTAAAAGCCCTGGTTCACATAACGCAAAAAATTGGCCGTGCTGACCGGTGCCTTGACCGGTTCGAGCGTCAGCACCGATTCGCCAGCGCTGGTGATGATGCACACAGCCGGCAAGCTCGATCCTGCGATGGCCGCATAGGCCGCTGCGCTGCAGGTCTTGCCCGGCAGGCTCACACTGGCATGGCGGCTGACGGTTCCGGTGTTGCTGAGCACCCAGGCGGTGAAGGTCGCGCGCGCGGTGTCGGAGGGGTTGGCGATGGTTTGGACCTGCTGGAGCTGGTCGCTAAAGCAAGAGTCGCTGGCCAGCGGCTGCTCGGTCACTTGCCGGATGCAGTAACGGCCGGCGGGCGCGCCGGCCAGGTCCAGGCTCGCTTGGTTGCCCGCCAGGGGCTTGGCGCTCAGGCTGGCTGCCACCACGGCGTTTTCATCCGAGCGTCGTTCGAAGTCGCTGGCCGATCCGCCACCGCCGCAGCCCGCCAGGACCCAGGCCAACAAAATGATCCCTCGTTTCATAGGGCTCGGATTCTAGGCTGCACCTACGGTGCATTCATGAAGCTTTGTCAATCCCGGCGCTAAGGGTTGGCGCTGCTGGCGCCCTACACTGGCACCATGGCCAAAGACAAGACGGTTTTTAGCTGCTCCGATTGCGGCGGCACCACCCCCAAGTGGCTGGGCAAGTGCCCGCATTGCGGCGCCTGGAACAGCCTGGTCGAGACCGCGGCCGAAGCGCCAGGGGCGGGCA
>JBILGP010000255.1:0-4088 GCA_044350985.1 Polaromonas sp.
CGATACTTTGCCTACTCGGCTGGCCGCAGTGGCTCGCTGAGTCCGTGTAACTCAGCCTGTCCGGGCTGTGGACTTACACCACGCGTTGGGACATTACCGCCCGGACACCGAAAGCCACCGAAAGCCCGTCCACACTTCCCAATCGGTTCGCCCACCAGGACAGGGACTCGGCAGCCCGCTCTTGCGGTGTGGACGTGAAGGCATCGGCCGCATGCCTGTAGGCATGGAGCATGACGTGGCGGTACTGCACCGCGTCACTAGGGGACAGCATGTGTACATTCATCTGCAACAAGCCCTAGCCATGAAAGAGATCACCCAGGTCAGCCGAACAGAGAAAGCTCCATGCGCTCCAGAACAGCCATGATAGGGGCGAGGGACGGCATGAGAAGGTAAAGAATTTTCAGCCGCTAAGCGCAGCTGCCGAACCGAGCCGGTGGGTCATCGCGCCTGCCTATGTTCTGCGCCTGCAGGTCAATCCGTTCCGTGATGCCTGGGTCCCCGGCGGTATTTAGTGCAGATCGACGGGCGAGCCGCAGCATTTCTTGAACTTCTTGCCGCTGCCGCACGGGCAGGGTTCGTTGCGGCCCACTTTGGCGCTCATGCGCTGGGCCGCCTGGCGCTCGGCCATGGCCTGGCGCAGTGGCAGCCAAAAAGCATGCATCTGCAGCACGCTGTTCTCAATTTGGGCGGTCAGGGCCGCACGCTGCCCGGGTGTACGAACCCGCTCATCCCATTCGGGCGGCGCATCCTCATCACCCAGCAGCGCAATCGGGTGGTACCACTGCTGGCCGTGCGGGTTGCTCAACAGGGGCTGCCAGGCGGCCTGACTCAACTTCACGCCCTCGGTAAAGCCATAGGCCCATCCTTGTGCATCCTCTGCCGTGTCTGGCCCGTACCCATCAGTTGGCCATGCGGGCGCAAACACCGGCGGGCTGTGCTCAAAACCCCAGACGATGCTGTTGTAGTGCCGCATGATCAAGCGCATCAGATGGTTCACCTGCTCAAGACTGCCCATGGGCGGCATCATGGCCCCGTCATCCAACGACCACACCTCGGGCAACCAGCGACTGGGCATCACCGTTTCAGGGCCGATCGCAATCGCGTGCAAAAAACCATCCAGCATGTCCAGTGTCATGCCCTGGTCGGCGTCCGCCTCGAGCAGCAGGCCATCGAGTTCATCGAGCTCTTCTTCTGTCAGCGGCTCCATCATCGTGTGCGGAGCTGTCTCGCTGGCACCGGCAGACGCATTGTTCAGCAGGTCCATCCTGGCTAAATAGTCGGCCTCGCTGACCCTGGCCTGCGCGTTGGCGCAAAAGCGGTGTAGGCCGCCCTCGGCCTCGATTTCGGCCAGCGCGGCGTCCAGCGCCGCGTGGTCGCTGGCAAAGCGCTCGTCGAACACGATGGACGTGCCGGCCTCATCCTCGATTTCCAAAATCCAGTCCAGCTCATTGACGCCACGGTAAATGGCAATGCGCAGCGTGTGCCCCTCGCCACTTAGCGTGCGCTCGAGCGGGGAGTGGATGTTGTGGTAGCGATCGTTGGTCATGGGTGCAGCGAGCAATGTCGCCCGATCAGCCGTTGCCCAGCTCCAGCCCCCAGCGCGCCAGCGCCGCATCGTCGCTGACCCGGGCATCGACCCAGCGCGCGCCCTCGGGGGTGACCTCTTTCTTCCAGAAGGGGGCCTGGGTCTTGAGGTAGTCCATCAGGAATTGGCAGGCGCGAAAACTCTCGCCTCGGTGCGCCGAGCTCACGGCCACCAGCACCACCTGATCGGTGGGCTGCAAGAGCCCGACCCGATGCACCACCCGGGCGGCATAGACATCAAAACGCGCGAGCGCGGCATCGATCATGGCCTCGATCGCTTTTTCGGTCATGCCGGGGTAGTGCTCAAGCTCGAGCGACTGCACCTCGCCCCCGGTCGCGGCGCTGCCCCGCTCCAAGTTGACATGGCGGTCGCGCACCGTGCCGATGAAGCTGCACACCGCACCCACGCGCCGGTCGCCCGCACGCAGGGTCGCCACCTCGGTGGAGAGGTCGAAGTCAGCGGTCTGAATGGAAACTCGGGGAGGGGCAGCCAAGAGCATGAGACGGGAGTGTAAAAGCGAACTTGGAGTTGGGCATTTTGCATCGCCGACCTATAAAATAGCCTTCATGCTTTTGCATTCGATTCAGTCGCCTCTGCTCACCGTGCCTGCCGCGGTGAGCCAGACCTGCGCGACGCGGTCATCGAACAAAAGCAAAAAACCACAGCTCATCTGACCGGAGCTGAGGTTCCGTCGTCAGGTGAGCGACGGAACCGACAGAACTTCCCATTCTCACGTTCAGGCGTTCATTTTTCGGCGGTGACCCATCGGTCTTGTCTGAAAGGATCTGCCGTGACTGAACGCACGCCATCCCTGGAACTCTCTGGGGTCTGGATACCCCTGATCACTCCCTTCCTCGATGAACCCGGTCTGCCGATTGACCATCCCAGCCTCGGCCATCTGGCCCGGCACTGCAAGGCCGCCGGCGTACACGGCTTGGTGGTGGGCGGCACCACCGGGGAGGCGACCGCATTGAGCCGCGATGAGCGACTGGCTTGTTGGCTCGCCGTCGCGCAAAGCGCACCGGGCCTGCCCTTGATGCTGGGCACCGGGGGCCAGAGCATGGCCGATGCACTGCAAGACCTGCTTTGGCTCAAAGATTGCAGGCACGCCAAGCACTTGCCACTTGATGCGGTGTTACTGGCTGCGCCGGCCTACATCAGACCCTCGACAGCCGGCCTCAAGGCCTGGTTCGAAACCTTGGCCAGTGCCGCACCAGCCCCAGTGGTGGTCTACGACATACCTTACCGAACGGGTTCCACCTTGCCGACGCAGTTGCTGTTGAGTCTGGCCACGCACTGGAACATCTACGGCGTCAAAGACTGCGGCGCAGACTTGGGCAAGACGCTGGCTCTGCTGCATGACGGGCGCCTGCGCGTCATGGCGGGTGAAGACCTGCAAGTGCTGTCGCACCTGGCCCACGGTGGTTCAGGTTGTATCAGTGCCAGTGCCCATCTGCACCCCCAGTTGTGGGTGATGCTGTACCGATGCATGAAAGCAGGACATCTGGCCCAGGCCCAGGCAATTTGGCAGCAGTTGGTCCCTTGGATCGAGAACACGTTTGCAGAACCCAACCCCGCACCCTTGAAGGCGGCCCTGTCGGCCCAGGGCCTGGGCAGCGCCGCGGTGAGGCCGCCTCTGACGCCTGCAAGCGAGTCAGTGCAGGCCCGATGGAAAACGCTGAGCCAACAGCTCGCGTTCAGCCCCCGGTGACCGGCGGAAAAAAAGCGACCTCGCAGCCTTCGCTCAAGGCCTGGTCCTCGGCACTCATCACCTGATTGAGCGCAGCGCGCACCGGGCGGCTTTTGGCCAGGGCCTGGGCATGGGCGCCACCCAAGGCGATGAGTTCGTCGCGCAGTTGGCCCACGGTCTGGGCGGCTGTGGTGTGAACGCCGCCGGGCCCCAGCGCTTCGCGCAGGGAGGCAAAGTACTTGATGTGCACCTGGGTCATAGCAAATCGGCCAAGGCGATGAAGGCGACCGCGTCGCCGTGGGCAATGGTGCGGCCGGGTGGGTTGTCGAGCAGGCCGTCGGCCCAGACCGCCGAGGTCAGCACGCCCGAGCTTTGGTTGTCAAACAGGTCCAGGCCGCCTTGCGCGTTGCGGCGCACGCGCAAGAACTCGCGCCGCTTGTCGGCCTTGGGCCAATTGAAGTGAGCCGGCAGCATCACGGCCCCAGGCCAATGGCCGCTGGCGCCTTGCAAACGCAACAGGAAGGGCCGCACCAGCAGCAAAAAGGTGACGAAGCTCGACACCGGATTGCCTGGCAGGCCGATGAAGTGCGCAAAACCTTGCGCATGGTTCACCCGGCCATAGGCAAAGGGCTTGCCCGGCTTGATCGCGATTTGCCACAGCGCCAGTTCGCCCAGGGCCTGCACCGCCGGCTTGATGTGGTCTTCTTCGCCCACCGACACGCCACCGCTGGTCAAGATGAGGTCGTGACTGCGCGCCGCCTCGGACAGCGCCTGCACCGTGGCCTCGCGCCGGTCGGGCACGATGCCCAGATC
>JBILGP010000256.1:0-4078 GCA_044350985.1 Polaromonas sp.
ATCGCGCGGTTTGCCGGCCAAGTGGGCTTCGGCTCGGGCCAGCGCCTGCTGCATCTGCCCATTTCGGCTCAGGCGGTTGACCTCCAGGTATTCGTCGGCGCGCGCCGGTGCTGGGGCGATGAGCAGGGCGCTCAGCAAGCCCGACACCAGGGCCAACACAGCGATCTTTGGCCTGATCTTTTGCTCGCCTGTGGCCCTGGCCGCGATCCTGGGCTCGCTAACAGCCGCGGCGGGCAGGTCACCCTGGGGCTGGCGGGCCGACGATGGACGGGCGAGGCTCATGGAGAAACGCGATGTTGGCGGGAGGTGGTTACCGGGAGCGGTGATCGGAAGCGGTGATCGGCAGTGGGCAAGGCGGCGCGAGGAGTGCTCGCGCCGGGCGCCGGCGGACAAAAAAATTTGGCGCCGTTGGGGCTTGCCATCTTGACGGATGATTGTAGCGGAGGGGTATAGTTGCTTCCACTGGCCCTGTCCGCGCTTTGAACGGGTCACGTGACCTAATACAGTGAGCCCTCTAGCGCGCGCCGTCTGACCCAACGCCCGTCTTTCCCATGAGCCTTCGCATCTACAACACGCTCTCGCGTGCCGTGGAAGATTTTTCTCCCTTGCAAGCCGGGCATGTGCGCATGTACGTGTGCGGCATGACGATCTACGACCTGTGTCACATCGGCCATGCCCGCATGATGATGGCCTTCGATGTGGTGCAGCGCTGGCTCCGGGCCAGTGGCCTGAAGGTCACTTATGTGCGCAACATCACCGACATCGACGACAAGATCATCAAGCGCGCGCTCGAGCGGGGCATCACCATCGGGCAGCTCACGCGCGAGATGACCGAGGCCATGCACCGCGACATTGCGGCGCTGGGGATCGAGCCGCCGAGCGTGGAGCCGCGCGCCACCGAATATGTGCCGCAGATGCTCGCACTCATCGGCCGGCTGCAAGACAAGGGGCTGGCCTACCAGGCCGACAACGGCGACGTCAACTTTGCCGTGCGCAAATTTCCGGGCTACGGCAAGCTCTCGGGCAAGTCCATCGACGAGCTGCGCGCCGGCGAGCGGGTGGCCGTGGCCGAGGGCAAGCACGATCCGCTGGACTTTGTCTTGTGGAAATCGGCCAAGCCCGAAGAGCCCGCTGAAGCCAAGTGGGACAGCCCCTATGGCCTGGGGCGGCCGGGCTGGCACATCGAGTGCTCGGCCATGAGTTGCCAGAGTCTGGGCGAAAGCTTTGACATCCACGGTGGTGGGGCGGACCTGCAGTTTCCTCACCATGAAAACGAAATCGCGCAAAGCGAGGGCGTCAGCGGCAAGCCCTTGGCGCGCTTTTGGATGCACAACGGCTTTGTGCGCGTCGACAACGAAAAGATGTCCAAGTCACTGGGCAACTTCTTCACCATCCGCGATGTGCTGCAGCGCTACGACCCCGAGACGGTGCGGTTTTTTATCGTCCGCACCCACTACCGCAGCCCGCTCAACTATAGCGATGCCCACCTCGACGATGCCCGCAGCGCGCTCAAGCGCCTGTACACCGCGCTCGATGGGGTCAAGCCCGAGCCGCTGGCCATCGACTGGCAGCATCCGGCCGCGGCCCGCTTCAAGGCGGCGATGGACGAGGACTTTGGCACCCCCGAGGCCATCGCCGTGCTCTTCGATCTGGCCGGCGAGGTCAACCGCAGCAAGTCTGCGCATGATGCCGGGTTGCTGCGCGCCCTTGGCGCAACCCTGGGTCTGCTGCAGGGCGATCCGGCGGCCTTCTTGCAGGCTGGCGCGGCCGTGGATGCGCAGGAGATTGAGGCGCTGGTGGCCGAGCGCGCCGCAGCCAAGGCTGCGCGTGACTTTGCTCAGGCCGACCGCATTCGGCAGGACCTGCTGGCCCGCGGCATCGTGCTCAAGGATTCCCCTGCTGGCACCACCTGGGAAGCGCGGTCATGACGACGCTGGCCAAGACCGGTCCGGCCACCACCGAGCGCACGCAGTTGCCCGTTGTGGGCACCATGCTGCCCGATTATTGGCAAGACGCCTGCGCCCATCTGGTCAAGAAAGACCGGGTGATGAAGCGCCTGATTCCGCAGTTTGGTCAGGCCTGCTTGCAGTCGCGCGGCGACGCCTTCATCACCCTGGCGCGCAGCATCGTGGGCCAGCAGATTTCGGTCAAGGCCGCGCAAAGCGTGTGGGACCGCTTTGCCCGCCTGCCCCGCCAGATGACGCCGCGCAGCGTGCTCAAGCTCAAGGTCGACGACATGCGCTTGGCCGGCCTGTCGCAACGCAAGGTCGAGTACCTGGTCGATCTGGCCCTGCACTTTGACTCGGGCGCGGTGCACGTCAAAGCCTGGGAGTCGATGCCCGACGAGGACATCATTGCCGAGTTGGTGGCCATACGGGGCATCGGCCGCTGGACGGCCGAGATGTTTCTTATTTTTCACCTGATGCGCCCCAACGTGCTGCCCTTAGACGATGTCGGGTTGATCAACGGCATCAGTCAGAACTATTTTTCGGGTGAGGCGGTCAGTCGCAGCGAGGCGCGCGAAGTGGCCCTGGCCTGGGCGCCGTACTGCACCGTCGCGACTTGGTATATTTGGCGCTCGCTCGACCCATTGCCCGTCGATTACTGAGTCGCCGCGCTTTGGCACCCCACCCGCTGGCAGGCGGGCCCGCATTTGAAGGAACAGCCCATGGCCAAGAGGACCTTTCTCGATTTCGAGCAGCCCATTGCCGACCTCGAGGAAAAGATCGAAGAGCTGCGCTACGTCCAGACCGAATCGGCGGTCGATATTTCGGCCGAGATCGAGCAGCTGTCCAAGAAAAGCCAGCAGCTGACCAAGGACATCTACAGCGATCTGAGCCCCTGGCAGATCACCAAAATTGCCCGCCATGCCGAGCGCCCCTACACGCTCGATTACGTCGGCGAGATCTTCACCGACTTTGTGGAACTGCACGGCGACCGCCACTTTGCCGACGACCTGAGCATCGTCGGCGGGCTGGCGCGCTTCAACGGTTCGGCCTGCATGGTGCTGGGCCAGCAAAAGGGACGCGACACCCGGGAGCGGGCGGCGCGCAACTTCGGCATGACCAAGCCCGAAGGCTACCGCAAGGCCCTGCGCCTGATGAAGCTGGCCGAAAAATTCAAGCTGCCCGTCTTCACCTTTGTCGACACACCCGGCGCCTACCCGGGCATTGATGCCGAAGAACGCGGCCAGTCCGAGGCCATTGGCCGCAACATCTTCGAGATGGCGCAACTCGAAGTGCCCATCATCACCACCATCATTGGCGAGGGTGGCTCGGGCGGCGCGCTGGCCATCTCGGTGGCCGACCAGGTCGTCATGCTGCAGTACTCGGTTTACTCGGTCATCAGCCCCGAGGGCTGCGCCTCCATCTTGTGGAAGACCTCCGATCAGGCACAGGCCGCGGCCGAGGCCCTGGGCATCACGGCGCATCGGCTCAAGGCGCTCGGGCTGATCGACAAAATCGTCAACGAGCCCGTCGGTGGCGCGCACCGCGACGCCAAGCAGATGGCCGCCTTCCTCAAGCGTGCGCTGGGCGAGGCCTTGCGCCAGGTCAGCGATCTCAAGCCCAAGGAGTTGCTCGAGCGCCGCTACGAGCGCTTGCAGGGCTATGGCCGATACACCGACACCAAGGCCGAGGCGCGTTAAGCCCACCGGGCAGCCGCCTGGGGCGGGCGGGGGCCCGCCCGCATCTTCCAACCCGGCCGCATCGGCCTTGCACGATTTTGCGCGTGCTCACTCACTTCGCGCACCCGTGGCGGTGGCTTTGAGTGGCGGTGCCGACTCCACCGCCTTGCTGCTGGCCGCGCGGGACCACTGGCCGGGGCAGGTGCGGGCGCTGCATGTGCACCATGGCTTGCAGGCCGCCGGTGACGACTTCGAGCGCCATTGCCGCCAGTTTTGCCATGCGCTGGCCGTGCCTCTTGATGTGATCCAGGTGCAGGCCCACCCGGTGGCCGGCCAGAGCCCGCAGGACGCCGCCCGCCGCGCCCGCTACCCGGCGCTGGCCCGCAGCGCAGCGGCGCAGGGCTGCACCATGGTGCTGCTGGGCCAGCACGCCGACGACCAGGCCGAAACCGT
>JBILGP010000257.1:0-4070 GCA_044350985.1 Polaromonas sp.
GACATTTTGCTGCTCGGTGCCGGCGGCGCTGCAGCCGGTGTGCTCGGGCCGCTGCTGCTCACCGGGCCTGCGCGCATTGCCGTGGCCAACCGCACGGCCGCCAAGGCCCAAGCCCTGGTCGAGCAGCACCGCCGCCACCCAAGCTTGCAGCAAGAGGCCTTGGGCCGCACCGAGCTGCTGGCCCTGCCGCTCGATGCGCATCTGCCGGCTTTTGATGTGGTGATCAACGCCACCGCTGGCAGCCTCGAAGGCGCAGCGCCGCCCATCGATGCGCGGGCGCTCAAGCCCGGCGCGCTGGTCTACGACATGATGTACGGTCCGAAGGCCGAGCCGTTTTTGCGCTGGGCCGGCGCACACGGCGCGCAAACACGCGACGGGCTGGGCATGCTGGTCGAGCAGGCGGCCGAGTCGTTTTTCATCTGGCGCGGCATACGGCCGCCAGCCCACGAGGTGCTGGCGCAGCTTCGCGCCGCCCTTTGATCGGGCCATGAAGATCGCGCTGCGACTGCTGGGCCTGCTGCTGCTGGCGCTGCTGAGCCTGCAGCTGTACTTTGCAGCGCGCATCATGCTGATGCGCTGGGTCGACCCGGAGTCGACCAGCTTTCAACGCGGCGAAATTCGGCGCATCGTGGCGGGTACCGGGGAGCTGGCCTGGCGTCAGCAGTGGGTGCCCTACGAGCGCATCGCCGACAGCCTCAAGCGCGCCGTCATCGCCTCTGAAGATGCGAGCTTCACCGAGCACGATGGCGTGGACCTGGAGGCGCTGGAGAAAGCCTGGGAGAAAAACCAGCAGGCCGAGCAGGAGGCGCGCCGGCGTGCCGAACGCGCCGCCCAGCAGGCACGCAAGCGCGCCGAAGCCCAAAAGAGCCCGGCCCCACCGCCAGTGGTGGCCACGCCGGCAGCCAAGATCGTCGGCGGCTCGACCATCACCCAGCAGTTGGCCAAAAACCTGTTTTTGTCAGGCGAGCGCACGTTGGTGCGCAAGGCCCAGGAGCTGGTGCTGACGCTGATGCTCGAGGCCCTGCTGAGCAAGCAGCGCATCTTGGAGATTTACCTCAACAGTGTGGAGTGGGGCGAAGGCGTGTTTGGCGCCGAAGCGGCCGCCCAGCACTACTACCGCAAGAGCGCCGCGCGGCTGAGCGCCTACGAGGCGGCCCGGCTGGCGGTGATGCTGCCGCGGCCGCGTTTTTTTGAAAAGCGCGCGCAGTCGGCCTATCTGGCCGCGCGGGCGCAGACCATCACGGTGCGCATGAACGCGGTGGTGTTGCCATGACGCCAGCGCCCTTGACACGCATCTTGGGCATCGATCCGGGACTGCAGGTGGCCGGCTTTGGCGTGATCGAGGCCAGCGGCCTGCAACTGCGCTATGTGGCCAGCGGCACGATCCGCACGGCTGCGGCCAGTGGATTGCCGCAGCGGCTCAAGACGCTGTTCGAAGGCATCGAGGCCGTGCTCGAGCGCTACCGCCCCGATGCCAGCGCCGTGGAGATTGTTTTTGTCAACAACAACCCACAGGCCACGCTCATGCTTGGCCAGGCGCGCGGGGCCTGCGTCAGCGCGCTGGTCACGGGCGGGCAGCCGGTGCACGAATACACCGCCTTGCAGCTCAAGAAAGCAGTGGCCGGTCATGGGCGGGCCAGCAAAGCGGAGGTGCAGCACATGGTTCAGCGCCTGTTGCGCCTGCCCGGCCTGCCTGGGCCCGATGCGGCCGACGCACTGGGCCTGGCGATCACACATGCCCATGTGGGCTCGGCCATGGAGCGCCTGCGTCAAGCCGGCGGCCAGGCAGCGGCCCCCGGCGGGCCCGAGGCGCTGGCCGGGCGCTACCGCAGCGGGCGCAGCCGCTAGCGCGGCTGGGAGTCCGGTCGGGCAGACCTACAGCACCCGCTCGGCGATGAGCACCGCGAAAAAGCCCAGGGCTGCAATGAGCGTCCACTTCAGGACGATCACGCCCCAGGCGCGGTAGTGCGGCCGGCCGGTGGCGATGTAGAAAACGAAGCAAGCGCCTGCGGCCAGCAGCAGCAGGAAAATCAGCCAGCGAAACAGCAGCATGGCCGACCTACCAGGCCGGGGCCAGTTGCGCAAGCCCGCGCGGGGCCTGACGCTCGTCGTCAAAGGTCACGACCTGCCAGGCATCGGGCTGGGCCAGCAGTTGGCGCAACAGCTTGTTGTTGAGTGCATGGCCCGATCGGAAGGCGCTGTAGGCGCCAATAAGCGGCTGGCCCAGCAGATACAGATCGCCCATGGCATCGAGGATCTTGTGCTTGACGAATTCGTCGTTGTAGCGCAGCCCGTCGGCGTTGAGCACCTTGTAGTCGTCCATCACGATGGCGTTGTCCAGACCACCGCCAAGGGCCAGGCCGTTGGCGCGCATCATCTCGACGTCACGGGTAAAGCCAAAGGTGCGGGCGCGGGCGATGTCACGCACATAAGAGCCAGTGGCCATGTCGAACTCGACGCGCTGGCCGGTCGAGTCGACAGCCGGATGGTCGAAGTCGATCTCAAAGCTCAGCTTGTAGCCCTCGTAGGGGCTCAAGGCGGCCCATTTGAGCTGCGCGCCCTCACCCTCGCTGACCTCGACCTTGCGCAAGAGGCGCACAAAGCGCTTGGGCGCATCTTGCAACACGAGGCCGGCCGATTGCAACAAAAAGACAAATGACGAGGCCGATCCATCCAAGATGGGCACCTCTTCGGCGGTGATGTCGATGTACAGGTTGTCCAGGCCCAGGCCGGCGCAGGCCGACATCAGGTGCTCGACGGTGAACACCTTGGCCTGCCCGACCGAAATGGTGGAGGCCATGCGGGTGTCGGTCACGGCGGTGGCCGAGACCTTGATGTCCACCGGCTCGGGCAGATCGACGCGCCGAAACACGATGCCGGTATCGGGCGCAGCCGGCCGCAGGGTCAATTCGACCCGCTGGCCGCTGTGCAGGCCCACGCCCACGGCTTTGGTCAAACTGCGAAGGGTGCGCTGAGCCAGCATGGTGCAAGTTTAAAGGAGCGGGGGCGACGTCACCGCTGCGGCGATGGGCGCCGCACGGCCCGCAGGGACAAGCTGCTGCGTTCGGCTGCGCCTGGGTACGACCGGCTGCGCCCAGGATACGACCGGGTGAGACCGGGCGGATTGATCACGACCGCCCGGTCTCAAGCGCTGCTGGGCTGCGCTCGGGACTCGAGCGCTCGGTTCTCAGTCGGCCTGCCGGCGCAAGAACGCCGGAATCTCCAGGTCGTCCATGCCGCCGGCAGCCAGGGCATCGACCTTGGCGGCCGCCTGGTTGCGGTTGTTGCGCCAGACGCTGGGCACGGACAGGCTCTCATAGCTGGCCTGGCCCAAACCGGCGGGGCCTGCGGGGCCAACTTGCACCGGCATGTTGTCGGTGCCGGTGCGGGCAATGACCTGCAGCGGCGGGGCGGTGCGACGAGCGCCCTGGCGATTGAGGCCGGTGGCCACCACCGTCACGCGCAGGTCATCGCCCAGCGATTCGTCGTAGGCGGTGCCGTAGATCACATGGGCATCGGGCGCGGCAAAGGCGCTGATGGTCTTCATCGCCAGCTTGGTCTCGTTGAGCTTGAGCGAGCCCTTGGCCGCGCTGATGAGCACCAGCACACCCTTGGCCCCGTTCATGTCCACCCCGTCGAGCAGCGGGCAGGCAATGGCCTGCTCGGCCGCGATGCGGGCGCGGTCCGGGCCGCTGGCGCTGGCCGTGCCCATCATGGCCTTGCCCGGCTCGCCCATGACGGTGCGCACATCTTCAAAGTCGACGTTGACCAGGGCCTTGACGTTGATGATCTCGGCAATGCCGCCCACTGCGTTCTTGAGCACATCGTTGGCGTGGCCGAAGGCCTCGTCTTGCGAGATGTCCTCGCCCAGCACCTCGAGCAGCTTCTCATTGAGCACCACGATCAACGAGTCCACATTGGCTTCGAGCTCGGCCAGGCCGGCATCGGCATTGGCCGTGCGGCGCGGACCCTCAAACTCGAAGGGCTTGGTGACCACCCCAACGGTCAGGATGCCCATCTCCTTGGCAATGCGGGCGATCACCGGCGCCGCGCCCGTGCCGGTGCCGCCG
>JBILGP010000258.1:0-4066 GCA_044350985.1 Polaromonas sp.
GCTCGGCCAGGGGCAGCTTTGGGTGCGTGTGGCCACAGCGGCGGCCTCTCGTTCGCGCCAGCGGCCGCAGCGCACCTCGGTGCAGGGTCTGGCCGAGGCCAGCCTCAATGCGGGGGCTCTGGAGCGGCTGCAGCGCCTCAAGGCCTGGCGCGCCGAGGTGGCGCGCGAGCACAACCTGCCGGCCTTCGTGATCTTTCATGACGCCACGTTGCGCGCCATCGCCCAGCGCAACCCACAGCAGTTGCAGGCGCTCGAGGGCATCAGCGGCATGGGCACCAAGAAGCTGCAGGCCTACGGCGCCGACGTGGTGCGCGTGTGCACCGAACTGGACTGAGGCGCTGCAGGCGGTTGCCGGTTTTCCATGCAGGACCCGGCATAAGCCCATGTTCTTCAGGCATGCCCCAGCCCCACACCCGGGTTAATCCTAGGGGTATCCGGGTTTGGCGTGTCGGTAAGCCGCTTGGTTTCGTTTAGCATCCCGCCTCTGGCCTGTTACATGTGGTACAGGCCTCCCTTTACCTACCCATGGGAGTATGTTGTGTTCAAACTGACCAAAAAGCAGGGCTTCAAGGCCCTGGCCGCCGCTGGCCTGAGCCTGGCTGTGCTGGCCCCCGCCTTTGCGGGCAAGACGCTCGATGCGATCAAGCAGCGCGGCCAAGTCGTCTGCGGCGTCAACACCGGTCTGGCCGGTTTTTCTGCCGCCGATTCGTCGGGCAACTGGAGTGGCCTGGACGTTGATTTCTGCAAGGCCGTGGCGGCCGCCACTTTGGGCGATGCCACCAAGGTCAAGTACGTGCCGCTCAACGCACAGCAGCGCTTTACCGCCCTGCAGTCCGGCGAGATCGACATGCTCTCGCGCAACACCACCTTCACGCTCACCCGTGACGGCTCGCTGGGTCTGCACCAGACGGTGGTGACCTACTATGACGGCCAGGGCTTCATGGTGCCGGTCAAGAGCAAGATCAAGAGCGCCAAGCAGCTCAAGGGCCAGACCGTGTGCGTGCAGTCCGGCACCACCACCGAGAAAAACCTGACCGACTACTCGCGCGCCAACAACCTGGGCATCAAGCCTGTGGTGTTCGAGAAGGTCGAGGCCGCCACCGGCGCCTACTTCTCCGGCCGCTGCGTGGCCTACACCACCGACGCCTCGGGCCTGGCTTCGGTGCGCAACAAGGAAGCCAAGAACCCGGCCGATCACATCATCTTGCCCGAGCTGATCTCCAAAGAGCCCCTGGGCCCGATGGTGCGCCGCGGTGACGACGAGTGGTTTGCCATCGTCAAGTGGACCATCTACGGTCTGCTGGAGGCTGAAGAGTACGGCGTGACCCAGGCCAACGTCGACCAGCTCAAGACCGGCGCCACCGATCCGGTGGTGCAGCGTCTGCTGGGCACCACCGAGGACACGGGCAAGCTGCTCGGTCTGGACAAGGAGTGGATGGTGCGCGCGATCAAGGCCACGGGCAACTATGGCGAGATCTTCGAGCGCAACGTTGGTCCGAAATCGGCCCTGGGTCTGCCGCGCGGCGTCAACAACCTGTGGAACAAGGGCGGCCTGATGTACGCCTACCCGATCCGCTGATTGCGTCTGCATCTGTGAAAACCGCCTGTTGGGCTCGGCCTGGCAGGCGGTTTTTCTCAAATGGACAGCGGGTTTGTCAACGAATGCCGCTGGCCCAAGGTTTGCAAGGATTGAACGCATGAACCGTCCTCCTGCCCCTCCACCGAAGAAAAAGAACTGGTCCTGGCGCAGCCAGGCTTTTCGTGGCCTGGTCTACCAGGTGCTGGCCCTGGCCGTGATTGCGCTGGGGCTGTGGTACCTGGGGCACAACACCTTGGTGAACATGCGCGAGCGTGGGATCCAGAGCGGTTTCGGGTTTTTGACCCAGACCGCCGGCTTTGACATCGGTGAGAGCCTGTTTGCCTTCGAATCGACCCAGAGCTACCTGATGGCGTTTGTGGTCGGCCTGGTCAACACGCTGAGGGTGGCGGTGCTCGGCATCATTTTGACCACGGTGCTGGGCACTTTGCTGGGCATCGGGCGTTTTTCGCGCAACGCCCTGGTCCGGGGCTTGTGCCAAGCCTATGTCGAGTTTTTCCGCAACGTACCGATCTTGCTGCAACTGCTGATGTGGTACCTGCTCTTTACCGAGCTGCTGCCCGATGCCAGCGAGGCTTGGCAGGCCGGCAGCGTCTTTCTGAGCAAGGGCGGCTTGAATTACCCGGTGCCGATCTGGGCCGACGGCCATGCTTGGGCGGCCATCGGTTTGCTCGCCGGCTTGCTGCTGGCCTGGCTGCGCAGCCGTTGGGCACGCGCGCAGTTCGAGGCCACCGGCCAGCCGCGCAGCGTGTTCTGGGTGCCACTGCTGATCGTGCTGGGCATGACGGTGCTGGGCTGGTTGCTCGGCGGCGCGCCGACCGAGGCCAACTATCCGAGCAAGGGCGAGTTTGCGATTGAAAACGGTGGCGCGCTCACGCCCGAGTTCATGGCGGTGCTGCTCGGCCTGGTGGTCTACACCGCCGCCTTTGTGGCCGAGGTGGTGCGCGCGGGCATCGGTTCGGTGGCGCGTGGCCAGAGCGAGGCCGCCGCCGCCCTGGGCCTTTCGCGCGGTCAGGAGATGCGTCTGGTGATGTTGCCCCAGGCGCTGCGGGTGATCATTCCACCCATGACCAATCAGTTTCTGAACCTGACCAAAAACTCCTCGCTGGCGGTGGCCATTGGTTATCCGGACGTGGTCTCGATTGCCAACACCGCCCTCAACCAAACGGGCCGGGCGGTCGAGTGCATTGCGATCGTCATGCTGGTCTACCTGACCACCTCGCTGGCCACCTCGGCCTTGATGAATTGGTACAACGCCCGCGCGGCAATCAAGGAGCGTTGAGCATGGCGGCCCGTGTTTTTCAATCGATAGCCGCCCGCCCCGCGCCGGTTCGCACCGGTGGGCTGCTGGGCTGGTTGCGCGGCAACCTGTTTGCCGATGTGCGCACCACCGTGAGCACGCTGATCCTTGGCGGCTTGTTGCTGTGGTACTTGCCGCAGCTTTTCAACTGGGCTGTTTTGACCGCCCACTGGCTGCCTGATGCGCAAGCCTGCCATCCGGTGGAGGTGGGCGCTTGCTGGGGTGTGGTGGCCGAGAAGTACCGGTTGATCATTTTCGGACGCTACCCGTTCGATGAACAGTGGCGGCCGCTGGTGGCGACTTTGTTGATGATGACGCTGCTGGTCGTCAGTTGCGTGCGCCTGTTCTGGAAGCCCTGGCTGGCTGGCCTGTGGGCGCTGGGGCTGGCGCTGTTTTTCTGGCTCATGCTCGGGGGCATGGGTCTGAGTCGGGTCGAGACCGATCGCTGGGGCGGCCTGCCCTTGACGCTGCTGCTGGCCACGCTGTCGATTGCGATGGCCTTCCCGCTGGCCTTGCTCGTGGCCTTGGGGCGGCGTTCGGAGTTGCCGGCCATCCGCACCTTGTGCACCCTGTATGTGGAACTGATCCGCGGCGTGCCGCTGATCTCGGTGCTGTTCATGGCCTCGTTCATGTTCCCGCTCTTCATGCCGCAGGGCACCAAGATCGACGTGCTCATTCGGGTGCTGGCGGGCATCACCTTGTTTGCCGCCGCCTACATGGCTGAGGTGATTCGGGGCGGCTTGCAGGCCATCCCCAAGGGGCAGGTGGAGGCGGCGGCGTCGCTGGGGCTGTCGTACTGGCAGACGCAGCGCAAGATCGTGCTGCCGCAGGCGTTGGCCATGGTGGTGCCGGGCATCATGAACAACTTCATCGCCATCTTCAAGGACACCTCGCTGGTGACCATCGTCAGCCTGTATGAGCTGACCGGGGCGCTCGGCCTGGCGCTCAACTCCGATGCCGATTGGCGGCCCTACAAGATCGAGGGCTACGTCTTCATTGCGCTGATTTATTTTGCCTTCTGCTTTGCCATGTCGCGCTACAGCCTCTGGGTCGAGCGCGAGGTCAACAAAGGTCGGCAGCGCTGATTGTTTTGAACAGGTTTTGCTATGAACACTCCCATCATCAGCTTTGAGAAGGTCAACAAGTGGTACGGCAACGATTTCCACGTG
>JBILGP010000259.1:0-4048 GCA_044350985.1 Polaromonas sp.
TTGAGCTTGGTGCCCACGCCATCGGTGCCCGACACCAGCACCGGCTCCTTGTAGCGTTTGGGCACCTCAAACAGCGCGCCAAAGCCACCGATGCCGGCCAGCACGCCCTCGCGCATCGTCTTTTTGGCCAGCGGCTTGATGCGCTCGACCAGCGCGTCACCGGCGTCGATGTCGACGCCGGCGTCCTTGTAAGACAGGGGAGGTTGGCTCATGGCGGGGGTATCCGGTGGGATGCGATGCGGTGCGGTGCGATTGCGCACCAGCGGCAGGCTTGGCGCGCAAGTCGATAGAATGGGCGCTTATTTTAGGGGTTCACCCTGACCCTCCCGATGCAGCCTTTGACTTGGCCGCCGGCGACCGACGTCCCACAGGCATGAAGCAGATCGCTCTGGACATAGGCCTGGCTTGCGCGCCTTCGTTTTCCAATTTTTTTGCCGGGCCCAACGAACCCGCCCTGAGCCACTTGCAGCTGTGGGCCGGCAGCGCCCTGCGCTCGCCCGTGCCCACCTATCTCTGGGGCCCGAGCGGCAGCGGCAAGACCCATCTGCTCACCTCGGCGCAGCAGGCCCTGCGCGAGCAGGGCGCGCGCGTGGGTTGGATGGATGCCGGTGTCACTGAGCCCGAGGCTTTTGACGAGTCCTGGGCGGCTGTCGTGCTCGACGACTGTCACCTCTACAGCGCGGTGCAGCAGCACGCCGCCTTCAATTGGTTTGTCCAGGCCGTTCATGCGCCCGACGGACGTCCGCGTGGCGTGCTTGCCGCCGGACAGCTGCCGCCGGCCGATTTGCCGCTGCGCGATGACTTGCGCTCCCGTCTGGGGTGGGGCCATGTGTTTGCCTTGCAGGCCCTGGACGATGCCCAGCTGCGCGCGGTGCTGCGGCGCCAGTCCGATGCGCGCGGCATCTTGCTGGGCGACGAGGTGATGGACTTTATTCTCAGCCGCTTCACGCGCGACCTGGTGCACTTGACGCAACTGCTCGAGCAGCTCGACGGCTATTCGCTGCGCACCCAGCGGCCGATCACGGTGCCGCTGCTCAAGTCCATGCTGGAGGAGCCATGAGCAAGCCGCGCCTGGCCCTGTTCGATCTGGACCACACGCTTTTGCCGCTCGATTCGGACTACGAATGGGGCGAATTCACCATCCGGCTCGGGTGGTGCGACGCCAGCGAGTTCAAGCGGCGCAATGCCGAGTACTTTGCGCACTACCGGGCGGGCACGCTCGATATCCACGACTATGTGCGTTTTGCCACCCAGGCCATCCGTGAGCGTGGCGCGCAGGCGGCGGCCCGGGCGCATGCGCAATTCATGCAGGAGGTGATCGGCCCTGCAGTGCGGCCTCAGGCGCTTGAGCTGGTGCAGCGGCACCGGCAGGACGGCGCGCAGTTGCTCATCGTCACGGCCACCAATGACTTCGTCACCGGCCCGATCGCCCAGCTTTTTGGGGTTGACGAGCTCATTGCGGTCGAGCTCGAGCGCGACGCTGGCGGCCAGCTCACGGGCGAGATCGTCGGCATCCCATCGGCCCGCGACGGCAAGGTCCAGCGCATGGAGCAGTGGCTGCGCCGCCGCCAGCTCGATTGGGCGCAGGTCGAGACCACTTTTTACACCGACTCCATCAACGACCTGGCCCTGCTCGAGCGGGTCAGCCACCCGGTGGCCACCAACCCTGATGACCGGCTGCGCGCTCTGGCACAAGAGCGCGGCTGGCCCATCGTCGAACTGTTCACATGATCAAAACCCTCATCAACAAGCTGCTCGGTCGCTCCGGTGCGTCGGCTTCCCGTGGCTCAAAGTCGCCCTATGGCAAGCGCCAGGACGTGGCGGCGCAAGAGCATGGAATCGATCCTGCACTGGTCGATGCGCGCGCGGCCGACGTGGTGCGCACCCTCAAGGCCGCCGGTTACGAGGCCTACATCGTGGGCGGCGCGGTGCGCGATTTGCTGCTGGGCTTGCGGCCCAAGGATTTTGATGTGGCCACCAATGCCACGCCCGAGCAGGTCAAGGGGCTGTTTCGCCGCGCCTTCATCATTGGCCGGCGTTTTCGCATCGTGCATGTGGTCTACGGGCGCGGCCGCGAGCACGAGGTCATTGAGGTCTCGACCTTTCGCGCCCACCTCGACAGCAGCCAGGCGCAGCAGGTCGAGGGCAACGAGCGCACCAGCAAGAGCGAGCTGGCCGGCATGAAGCATGCCGTCGATGCATCGGGCCGGGTGCTGCGCGACAACGTCTGGGGCTCGATCGAGCACGATGCAGCCCGCCGCGATTTCACGGTCAATGCGCTCTACTACGACCCGCAAACCCAGATCGTGGTCGACTACCACCACGGCATCGGTGACGCCAAAAAGCGCGTGCTGCGCATGATTGGCGAGCCGCAGGCGCGCTACCGCGAGGACCCGGTGCGCATCATCCGTGCGGTGCGATTTGCGGCCAAGCTCAATGCCCTGGGCTTCAAGCTGGAGGACAAGACGGGCCGTCCGCTCAAGGCGATGAAGGCCTTGCTCGCCGATGTGCCGCAGTCGCGCCTGTTCGATGAAATGCTCAAGCTGCTGCAGACCGGCCATGCCCGCGCCAGCATCGAGCAGCTCAGGGCACTGGGCCTCGATCGAGGCATTTACCCCTTGCTCGACGTGATCGTGGCGGGCGCCGACGAGCCCTTTTTGCAACTGGCACTGCAAGACACCGACCGGCGGGTGCAGGAGGGCAAGCCGGTGGCGCCGAGCTTCTTGCTCGCCAGCGTGCTGTGGGCCGACGTCCTGCGTGCCTGGGAGCAGGCACGCCAGCGCGGCCTGCATCCCATGCCGGCTTTGCATGCGGCGATCGACGAGGTGTTTGATGCGCGCATCGGCGACGTCTCGGGGCGCGGCAAGCTGGGCGTGGACATGCGCGAGATTTGGACCATGCAGCCGCGCTTTGACCGGCGCTCGGGTCAGTCGGTCTTTACCCTGATCGAGCAGCCGCGCTTTCGCGCCGGCTTCGATTTCCTGCGCCTGCGCGCCGCCACCGGCGAGGTGGACGAAGAGCTGGCGCACTGGTGGGAGGCCTTCAGTGTGGCCGATGACGAACGCCGCCGCGACATGGTGCAGGCCGTGCAGCGCGAGCGCCCGCGCAGCACGCGCCAGGCCGCCAAGGCGGCGCCCTCCGAGCCGCAGCCTGCGCTCGATGACCCGCGGTTTCGGCCGGCCCCGGAGGGCAGCGAGCCGTTGACCGCCGACAACGCTGACGCACCAGCGCGCAAGCGCCGCCGGCGTCGCCGCCGAAGCGGTGGCGGGGAGGGCGCTGAAGGCGGATCGGGCGGAGCGCCGGGCCATGAGTAGCCCTGCTTGAGCCGGTCCGAGTCGCTTTTGCCCGAGCAGCCTTCATGAGCGAGCGCGCAGCGGTTACGGCCTATATCGGACTGGGCGCCAACCTGGGCGATCGGCACGTCACGCTGCAGCAGGCCGTGCAGGCTTTGGGCGCCATGGCTGGCAGTGGCGCGGTGCGCAGCTCGCGCTTTTACCGCAGCGCACCGGTCGATGCGGGCGGGCCGGATTACCTCAACGCCGTAGCCGAGCTGACCACCACTTTGACCGCCCCCGATCTGCTGCGGGCGCTGCAGAGCCTTGAGAGCGCCGCCGGTCGACAGCGACCCTACCGCAACGCGCCGCGCACGCTCGATCTCGATCTGCTGCTTTACGGCGATGCCCGCATCGACAGCCTCCAACTGAGCGTGCCCCATCCGCGCATGTGGGAGCGCGCCTTCGTGCTGCTGCCCCTGGCCGAACTTGCGCCGCACGGCGTGCCAGCGTCGGCGCTCGCAGCCGTGGACGGTCAGGCGATAAGCCTGGCCTCTTAAGGCGCCAGGCGCTCGCGCAGCCAGCTCTGGCCTTCGAGCCGGTAGCGCAGCCGATCGTGCAGGCGGCTCTTGCGGCCTTGCCAGAACTCCCAGCGGTCGGGCAGCAGCCGGTAACCACCCCAATGCGGCGGGCGCGGCGGGTTGAGCAGGTACAGGGCGCTGTACTTGGCGGCGTTGGCCACCAGCGTGCCGCGGCCGGGGATCACCTGGCTTTGC
>JBILGP010000260.1:0-4027 GCA_044350985.1 Polaromonas sp.
CGACCAGCGGCCCGACCACTGCCCGCCGGCAAACACCTGTTTTTGCAGTTCGCTGCCGTGGGCCATGAGCAAATTGGCATTGCCCACGGTCAGCAATGCGGTGTTGATGCTCACCGAGGCCTGCGAAAAAAACGCGTTGGCCGCCGCCTCCACCACAAAAGGTAGCTGCATGCCCCCTACGCTGTGGTCCTGCGAGGCGCTAAGCATGCCGCTGGCCACATAGGCATCAAGCGCGTCCTGCGCGGCTTGGGGCAGCACCACGCGTTCGCCATCAAAGCGCGGCTCTTGTGTATCGACTAGGCGGTTGTAGGGCTCGTAGCGCTCACGCGCAATGCGCTCGCAGGTCTGCAGCACCGCATCGAAAGTCTCGCGGCTGTGCTCGGCGTAGCGCGCACGCTCACTGAGGCGTTCGACACCAAGCCAGTCGTAGAGCAGAAAGTCGAGCGTGGCGCGCAGGCGCTGCCCTGCATCCACCTCAGAGCACCTCGAAGACGCCGGCCGCACCCATGCCGCCGCCAATGCACATGGTCACGCACACCCGACGGGCGCCGCGGCGCTTGCCCTCGATCAGGGCGTGACCCGTCAGGCGCTGGCCGCTGACCCCGTAAGGGTGGCCCATGGCGATCGAGCCGCCGTTGACGTTGAGCCGCTCATCGGCAATGCCCAGCGTGTCGCGGCAGTAGAGCACCTGCACCGCGAAAGCCTCGTTGAGCTCCCACAAATCGATATCGCCCACCTTCAGTCCCAGCCGGTCCAGCACCTTGGGTACGGCGTAGACCGGCCCGATCCCCATCTCGTCGGGCTCGCAGCCGGCCACTGCAAACCCCAAAAATCGGCCCAGCGGCTTGAGCCCGCGACGCTCGGCCAGGGCCTCGTCCATCACCACGCAGGCGCCGGCGCCGTCAGAAAACTGGCTGGCGTTGCCCGCGGCCACCACACCACCGGGCAGCGCCGGCTTGATGCCCCGCAGGGACTCGACCGTCGTGCCTTCGCGCAGACCTTCGTCGCGGCTGACGGTGACGGTGCGGCTGATCAGCCCCAGCGTCTTGTCGCCCACGCCGGCGGTGACGGTGATGGGCGCGATCTCAGCATCAAACCGCCCTGCCTGGGCCGCCGCGCACGCCTTTTGCTGACTGGCCGCGCCGTAGTCGTCCATGCGCTCCCGAGCAATGCCGTATCGACGGGCCACCTGCTCGGCCGTCTGCAGCATGTTCCAGTAGATCTCGGGCTTGATCCGCTCCAGATCGGGGTCCTTGAGCATGTGCAAATTCATCTCCTGCTGCACGCACGAGATGCTCTCGACCCCGCCGGCAACATACACCTGCCCTTCGCCGGCGATGATGCGCTGGGCCGCCAGCGCGATCGTCTGCAGACCAGAGGAGCAAAACCGGTTGACCGTCATGCCGCTGACCGACACCGGCAGGCCCGCTTTGAGCGCAATTTGCCGCGCGATGTTGGCGCCGGTGGCGCCCTCCGGGTTGGCGCAGCCCATGATGACGTCTTCAACTTCAGCGCCTTCAATGCCGGCACGCGCAATCGCGTGCTGCACCGCATGGCCGCCGAGGGTGGCACCGTGGGTCATGTTGAAAGAGCCCTTCCAGCTTTTGGCCAGAGGGGTGCGGGCGGTCGAAACAATGACGGCTCGGCTCATGCGTGTTCTCCTTGGGCAAGCGTGCGCATCACGTGTTGTTGAAAGTTTTGCCTTCGGCCACCAGACGCGCCAACAAGGGCGCGGGCTGCCAGAACGCGGCGTCGTCCAGCGGGTTTGAGGCAAAGCGCTTCATCGCACCGACCACGTTAAAGAGGCCCACGCTGTCGGCATACAGCATGGGGCCGCCGCGCCAGAGCGGAAAGCCGTAGCCCGTGATGTAGACCATGTCGATGTCGCTGGCGCGCGCCGCGATGCCCTCCTCGAGCAGGTGGGCCGCCTCGTTGACCAAGGAGTACACCAGGCGCTGCACGATTTCCTCGTTGCTGATCTTGCGCGTTTTCACGCCCAGCGAAGCACGGTGCTTGTCGAGCATCTCGAGCACCACCGCACTGACCACGGGTTCGCGCTGGCCGGCCGGGTAGTCGTACCAGCCGGCACCCGTTTTTTGACCGAAACGTCCGAGCTCGCACAAGCGATCGGAGCTGGCGCTGTAGCGCAGTTCAGGCTGCTCCTGGTAGCGGCGCTTGCGGATGGCCCAGCTGATGTCGTTGCCCGCCAGATCGCCCATGCGAAACGGCCCCATGGCGAAACCGAAAGCCTCGATCGCCTTCTCGACCTGCGCCGGGGTACAGCCCTCATCGAGCAAAAAGCCGGCCTGCCGGGCGTACTGCTCGATCATGCGGTTGCCGATGAAGCCATCGCACACGCCGGAGACCACGGCGGTTTTCTTGATCTTCTTGCTCAGAGCCATCACCGTGGCCAGCACGTCCTTGCCGGTGTGCTGGCCGCGCACCACCTCGAGCAGCTTCATCACGTTGGCCGGGCTGAAAAAGTGCATCCCGATCACATCCTGCGGCCGCCCGGTGTAGGCGGCAATCGCGTTGAGGTCCAGGGTCGAGGTGTTGCTGGCCAAAATCGCGCCGGGCTTGCACACCCGGTCGAGCTCGCGAAACACCTTCTCTTTGACGCCCATCTCCTCAAACACCGCTTCGATCACCAGATCGGCCTGGGCGATGTCCGCATAGCTCAGCGTGGTCGACAGCAGGGCCATGCGCTCCTGGTATTTCTCGGGCTTGAGCTTGCCCTTTTTCACCTGCGCCTCGTAGTTCTTGCGTATCGTCGCCGTGCCGCGATCGAGCGCCTCCTGCTTCATCTCGAGCAGCTTGACCGGGATGCCGGCGTTGAGAAAGTTCATCGCGATGCCGCCGCCCATGGTGCCGGCGCCGATGATGGCCACCTGCGCGATCGTGCGCTTGGGCGTGTCGTCCGGCACATCGGCGATCTTGGCCGCAGCGCGCTCGGCGGCAAACAGGTGACGCAGAGCCCGCGACTGCGGCGTCCACATCAGGTTGATGAACATCTCGCGCTCGCGCAGCATGCCCTCTTCAAAGGCGCTGCGGGTGGCGATCTCGACCGCATCGACGCATTTGACCGGCGCCGGCAGGTTGCGGGCCATGGCCTTGACCGTGTTGCGGACGAACTGAAAATACGCGTCGCCCGACGGGTGCTTGCAGGGCAGATTGCGCACCAAGGGCAGCGGGCGCACGTCGGCCACCTCGAGCGCCAGCGCAAGCGCTTGCGGCAGCAGGGACTCGGCCGAATCGGCGATGCGGTCAAACAGCTTTTGCCCGGGCAATTGCGCCAGCATCTCGCTCTTGACCGGGTCGCCCTGCACGATCATGTTGAGCGCGGCCTCCACCCCCAACACCCGAGGCAGGCGCTGCGTGCCACCGGCCCCCGGAATCAGACCCAGCTTGACCTCGGGCAAAGCCACCGCGCAGCCCGGCGCAGCAATCCGATAGTGACAGCCCATCGCCAACTCCAGCCCACCGCCCATGGCCACCGAGTGCACCGCCGCCACGATAGGCTTGGCCGAGTACTCACAGGCCAGGATGACGCTGAGCAAATTGGGCTCGGCCAACGCCGCTGGCTTGCCAAACTCGCGGATGTCTGCCCCGCCGGAGAAAGCCTTGCCGGCGCCCGTGAGCACAATGGCGCGTACTGCAGGGTCGCCGTTGGCCCTGTCCAGGCCCTGCGCCACAGCCAGCCGAGTGGCGTGGCCCAAGCCATTGACCGGCGGATTGTCCAATGTGATCACGGCCACCGGGCCATGTGTTTCGTAGCGAGCGGTCATGCGTTGTTCTCTCCAGTCTCTGAAGGGGCACGGAAGCGGTCGCGCTTAAATAAGCACGGTCGTTCGATTCGGTTCATTGTAGGCACAGATCGCGCACTCGCCAGGCCGAAACATCGCAAAAATAAAAGTCCTAAGACTCAAGAGATCGGGGTCTGACCCCAATACCCGTGCAGTACCCGTGCAGTACCCGTGCAGTACCCGTGCGCCAGCCGGCGGTGCCTGGCGCAGCGAAATCAAGGAGG
>JBILGP010000262.1:0-4019 GCA_044350985.1 Polaromonas sp.
TGGTCGGTGTGGCTTCGCCGGTGGCCGGTGTGGCCGAAATCCATGAAATGAAAATGGAGGGCGATGTCATGCGCATGCGGGCCATCCCAGCCCTTGACCTGCCCGCCGGCAAGAGCGTTGCGCTGCGCCCGGGTGGCTACCACCTGATGCTCATGGACCTCAAGCAGCCCCTGGTCAAAGATACGCAGGTTCCGGTGACGCTGCGCTTTGCCGATGCCCAAGGCAAGACCAGCGAGATGCAACTGAGTCTGCCCATCACCCTGACTGCTCCGGCCGGCGCCCCCAAGGCAGCGGCCGGGCACGGGGCCCACAAGCACCACTGACGCGGCCGACGGGCCCGCAGCACCCGGGCCCTGATCGACTCGGTCCCTTATCATTTTCGAATGCCGGGGTTTTTCATCCTAGGCACGCAAAGAAAGGGTCCGTGTTCATGCCTGGTTTTCGAGCGTTGATTGCCCCGGTGCTGGCCGGCGTGGTCCTTGGGGCCGCGTCAGCCGCAAGTGCCCAAGCTTGGAGGGATGCGCCGGCCTACGACAAAAAGCACGCCGCCAATGTCCTTGACCGCAGCGTGTTTTTCCTGCCGCTCTTTGGATCGGTCTACCGAGCAAAGTTCGAGGTCATGCTCAAGGAAATTCCCGGGCTGCGAGGCATCGTGATTCACAACCACGGCTGCGGTGGTCAGTGGGGGTGGGAGACGCATGTGTCGCAGTTTTTCTATCGGGAGGGATTTGCGGTGGTCGCCCCCGAATTTGTCAGCCGAGAAGGCAACAAGACCGGCTGCCCGGGAGGAACGGCCGAGGAGTCTTTAAGGCGGGGAGGGGAGCGGTTTCGCGAGGGGATCTATACCGCGCGCAATCCGGCCAGGCTGTCGGCGCGCGGCGATGACATCGAAATCGTGATCAAGTGGCTCAAGGAGCACTCGACGCTGCCCATCATTTTGAGCGGGCACTCGGAGGGCTGCCGCACCGTCTATGCCTGGAGCCGATCGGAAGATCGGGTCAAAGGCGGCGTGTGTCACAAGCAAAGTCTCAATGCCAGCTACGAGCACCTGTGGAGATGGGACACCCGGCTGCCCATGTGGTCTTCCAACGAGGACGAAGACCCCTGGGCCCAGGGGACAAAGGCCAACCCGGCGGTTGGATTTGAGCGAAAGTTTCTGGATCGCCCTGAAAATCTGACCTCCTACCGGTTTGCGGGCAACAGCCACGACCCCCTGATCCGGCCCGATGAAGTGGCGAGCTTGAGATCTTGGCTCAGAAGGTATTTTCCGGCCGATCCAGCCAGGGTGGGCCCGCCCCTGGTTTACGAAGACAAGTTGCCACTTCTTCAAGAGCACCTTCGAAAAGGCCGCTAGGGGCCCGACGGTGCATCGAGCCGGCGAGTCTGAAGAAGGCGGGGTCGCAAGCACGCCCTTTGCGGTCACGGCCGAGTTGACCCGGGCTGGCATGGTTGGCTCTGCCGGCGATGAGGTCGCGCTCGAATCTGGCGTGAATTTCGGTTTCCGCCCACGCTGCGCTAGGGTTTGTCCTCGGTATTTCCCGCCGGCCTTCTCCAACAATTGGCATAGAGTTGGTGGTCTGAGCGACTTCGGGTCCATCGCGGACGTTTTCTTTTTGAGGCAGGACAGGAGAGTACACCCCATGCAAATAGAACTTAAGGTCAACGGCAAGAGCCAGCAGGCTGACGTGCCAGCGCACACCCTGCTGGTGCAACTCATCCGTGAAAAGCTGCAACTGACCGGCACCCACGTTGGCTGTGACACGGCGCAGTGCGGCGCCTGCACCGTGCTGATGAACGGCCATGCGGTCAAGTCCTGCAATGTGCTGGCCGCCCAGGCCCACGGCGCAGAAGTCACCACCATCGAGGGCCTGGCTTCAAGCGACGGCACCATGCACCCGATGCAGGCCGCCTTCAAGGACTGCCATGGTCTGCAGTGCGGCTTTTGCACCACCGGCATGGTGATGAGCGCAGTCGATCTGTGCCACAAGCACCCTGGTGCCGGCGCCAGTGAAATCCGTGAGTTGCTCGAGGGCAATATCTGCCGCTGCACGGGCTACCAGAACATCGTCAAGGCCGTCGAGCAGGGCGGCCGGGCCATGAAGGCGGCCGCTTGAGCAGCGGTCACGTTTCAATGTTTTCTCGCTTTGGTGCCGGCTGCATGATCCTGCAGTGTGGTGCTTGAGCCTATTCATTCTGGAGTCAAGACATGGGTGCTTCCGATTTCACCAAACTGCCGCACATAGGCGAGGCCCTCAAGCGCAAAGAGGACTACCGATACCTGACCGGCGGCGGGCAATACACCGATGACATCACGCTGGCGGCGCAGTGCCACGCGGTGTTCGTGCGCTCGCCGCACGCCCACGCCCGCATCAAGTCGATTGACACCTCGGCTGCAAAAGCAGCGCCGGGTGTGCTTGAGGTCTACACCGGTGAGCATGTGGCCGCCGACAAGATTGGCGGTTTGCCGTGTGGCTGGCTCATCAACAACCCCGATGGCACGCCCATGAAGGAGCCGCCCCATCCCATCTTGGCGCAAGGCAAGGTTCGCTATGTGGGCGACCATGTGGCCATGGTGGTGGCTCAGACGCTGGAGCAGGCCAAGAATGCGGCCGAGCAGGTGCAGGTCGACTACGAAGTGCTGGGCAGCGTGGTGCGCGTGACCGATGCCGCCAAGGCGCCGGCCCTGCACGATGCGGCGCCCGACAACCACTGCTACAAGTGGGCTATCGGTGACAAGTCGCAGGTCGATGCGGCCTTTGCCCAGGCCGCCCACGTGACACGGCTCGATCTGATCAACAACCGCCTGATTCCCAACGCCATGGAGCCGCGCTCGGCCATCGGCAGCTACAGCCGGGCCACCGAGGAGTACACCCTCTATGTGTCCAACCAAAACCCGCACGTCGAGCGTCTCCTGATGACCGCCTTCGTGATGGGCCTGCCCGAGCACAAGGTCAGGGTCATCGCGCCCGATGTCGGCGGTGGTTTTGGCTCCAAGATCTATCTCTACGCCGAAGACGTCTGCCTGACTTGGGCGGCCAAGAAGCTCAACCGCAGCATCAAGTGGACGGCCGAGCGCAGCGAGTCTTTTGTGAGCGATGCCCACGGGCGCGACCATGTCAGCCACGCCGAAATGGCCCTGGACAAGGACGGCAAGTTCCTCGCTCTGCGGGTGCACACCCATGCCAACTTGGGCGCCTACCTGTCCACGTTCGCTACCGCTGTGCCCACCATCTTGTATGCCACTTTGCTGGCCGGGCAGTACGCCACGCCGCAGATCTACGTCGAGGTCGACGCCTGGTTCACCAACACCGCACCTGTCGACGCTTACCGAGGCGCTGGCCGGCCCGAGGCGACCTACCTGCTCGAGCGCTTGGTCACGCGGGCGGCTTGGGAAACCGGTCTGGGTCAGGACGAGATTCGCCGGCGCAACATGATCCGCAGCTTCCCCTACCAGACCCCGGTGGCCCTGCAGTACGACACGGGCGACTTCCCCGCCTTGCTCGAGCGCAGCAATGAACTGGCCGAGGTGGCTGGCTTTGCCCAGCGCAAAGCGGCCTCCGAGGCCAAGGGCTTGCTGCGCGGCATCGGTTACTCCAGTTACATCGAGGCTTGCGGCATCGCGCCGAGCAATATCGCCGGCGCCCTGGGCGCGCGTGCCGGTTTGTTCGAGTGCGGCGAGATTCGGGTGCACCCGACCGGCAGCGTGACGGTCTTCACCGGCTCGCACAGCCATGGCCAGGGCCACGAAACCACCTTTGCACAGGTCGTGGCCGCCCGCTTGGGCATCTCGCCTGATCAGGTCGATGTGGTGCATGGCGACACGGGCCGAGTGCCCTTTGGCATGGGCACCTATGGCTCGCGCTCGCTGGCCGTGGGCGGCACCGCCATCATGAAGGCCCTCGACAAGATCGAGGCCAAGGCCAAGAAGATCGCGGCTCACCTGATGGAGGCCAGCGATGCCGACATCGACTTCGTTGGTGGTGAGTTCATCGTGCGCGGCACCGACAAGAAGATCCCCT
>JBILGP010000263.1:0-4016 GCA_044350985.1 Polaromonas sp.
CGACCGCCTGGCGGGCTACCGGCTGACCACGCAGGATGTGGAAGATGCGATTCGGCGCAGTAATTTGGAGTTGCCGGCCGGGCGTATCGAGTCTTCGCAGCGTGAGTTCAGCGTGACCTCCCAGACCGATCTGGCGCGCGCCGGGCAGTTTGGCGACATCGTGATTCGTACGGTCAACGGTTTTCCGGTCAAGATCCGCGATGTGGCGAGGGTGCGGGAAGAGCCCGCTGATGAACGAACCGCGGTGCGCCTGAACGGCAAACCCTCGCTGTCGGTCGGCGTGATCCGTCAGGCCACCGCCAACCCGCTCGATCTGTCGCGGGGTGTGCGCGAGATGATGCCCAAGCTGCAGGCCGACCTGCCGGCCGACGTGCAGATTTCGGTGGCCAACGACAACTCGGTCTTCATCGACCGCTCGATCAAGAACGTCTACAAGACCATCGCCGAGGCGGTGGTGCTGGTGGCCCTGGTGATTTTCGTTTTCTTGCGAACCTTCCGCGCCTCGCTCATCCCCATCATCACCATCCCCGTCAGCCTGGTGGGCACCTTTGCACTGATGGCGATGGCGGGATTTACGATCAACACCCTGACCTTGCTCGCGCTGGTGTTGGCCATCGGCCTGGTGGTCGATGATGCGATCGTGATGTTGGAGAACATCTACCGCCACATTGAGGAGGGGATGGATCCGTTTTCAGCGGGCATCAAGGGCGCGCGTGAGATCGGTTTTGCGGTGGTCACCATGACGGCCACGCTGGTGGCGGTGTACGCGCCGCTGGCCTTTACGCCGGGGCGTACCGGGCGGCTCTTCATCGAGTTCGCGCTGGCTCTGGCGGGTGCGGTGGTGGTGTCGGGCTTTGTGGCTTTGACGCTCACGCCCATGATGTCGAGCAAGCTGCTGCGTCACAACCCCAAGCCCAACTGGTTTGATCGGGGGATGGAGCGCATCCTCAACTCGATCGCGGGCGGCTACGGACGGGCTTTGCGTTGGCTGGTGACGGCGCGGGCCCGCCCGGCCGAAGGGGCGGCCTGGATCACCCGCGCCGGGGCTTGGTTTGTGCAGGCGCGCTGGATCGTGGTCGCAGTGATGGCCCTGAGTGCTGGCGGTATCGCCTGGGTGTTTCCCACGATGAAGTCGGAGCTGGCGCCGCTAGAAGACCGCGGCGTGATTCTGGCCAACATCAATGCGCCCGACGGCTCGACCTTGGCCTACACCAATCGCTATGCCCAGGCGATTGAGGCGATGGGGCAGAAGTACCCCGAGTTCGACCGCATCTTTGCCAACGTGGGCAACCCGACCGTGGCCCAGGGCTCGGTGTTTTACCGGGCCGTCGATTGGGACGAGCGGCAGCGCACCACTTTGGAAATCGCCCGTGAATTGCAACCACGTTTTGCCTCGCTGCCGGGCGTCAGCGCCTTCCCGATCACGCCGCCGTCGCTCGGTCAGGGCTTTCGCGAGCGTCCGCTGAATTTTGTGATCCAGACCTCGGCCAGCTACCAGCAACTCAATCAGGTCACCCGTCAGATGCTCGATGAGATCGCCAAGAACCCCGGCATCGTGGCGCCTGATGTGGACCTGCGCTTGAACAAGCCGGAGCTGCGCATCGAGATTGATCGCGACCGTGCAGCCGATTTGGGGGTGGGCATCGACGCGGTGGCTCGTGCGATTGAAACCTTGCTCGGTGGCCGCAACGTGACGCGTTACAAGCGCGATGCCGATCAATACGATGTGATCGTGCAAACCCAGGCGTCGGGCCGCAACACACCCGACGACATTGACCGCATTTATGTGCGGGGACGCAACGAGGCCATGATCCCGCTGTCGGCTTTGGTCAAGGTGCGCGAGACGGTTTCGCCGCGTGAACTCAACCACTTTGGCCAGCGCCGCTCCGTCACGATCACGGCCAACCTGGCGCCCGATTACTCGCTCGGTGAGGCGCTCAAGTTCATGGACGCGACGGCGGCCAAGGTGCTCAAGACCGGCTACAGCACCGACTTGGGCGGCACCTCGCGTGAATTTCGCAACTCACAAGGTGCGCTGGCCATCGTCTTTGCGCTGGCGCTGATTTTCATCTTCTTGGTGCTTGCGGCCCAGTTTGAGAGCTTTGTCGATCCGCTGGTGATCATGCTGTCGGTGCCGCTGTCCATGATTGGCGCTTTGCTCGCGCTCAAGTGGTCTGGTGGTTCGCTCAATGTGTATTCGCAGATCGGTCTGATCACGTTGGTGGGCCTGATCACCAAGCACGGCATTTTGATTGTCGAGTTCACGAACCAGCTGCGTATTCAGGGCATGGAGATGACCGACGCGCTGATCCAGGCGGCCACGCAGCGGTTGCGCCCGATCATGATGACCACCGGCGCCATGGTGCTCGGTGCCGTGCCGCTGGCTCTGGCCACTGGTGCGGGCGCCGAAAGCCGCATCCAGATCGGATGGGTGATCGTGGGCGGCATGAGCTTGGGCACGGTACTGACGATTTTTGTGGTTCCCACCATGTATTCGCTCTTTGCCCGTCAGTCGATTCCGGGTGCTGACACCCGCGAAATTCGTGAGCAGGCGGCGCCCCATGCGCACGATGAACTGATCGCCAAGTGATGTCCTTTTGATCGATTGGAGTCCTCCATGCCCAAAGCCTACTGGATCAGTGCCTACCAGGCCATACACGATGATGCGGCCTTGCAGGCTTACGCCAAGCTCGCGGGGCCTGCCCTGCAAGCTGGAGGGGGTCGGGCCTTGGCCCGCGGCATGCCCGCTGCCGTCAAAGAGCAGGGAAAGGCCATGCGCACGGTGATCTTTGAGTTCGACAGTCTGCAGGCCGCCCTTGCGGCCTACGAAAGTGCGGCTTACAAAGAGGCTTTGGCGGCGCTGGGCACGAATGCGGCTGTGCGCGACATCCGCATCATCGAAGGCCTGTGACGCGGCCGGCTAGATCACGCCGCTAAACATCATCACGTCGACGCTCTGGCCCTGGGCCACCGGCCCTTGCGCATGGTGGAGCACGATCAGGCCGTTGGCCCTGTCCATGGAACTGAGCACGCCCGAGCCCTGGTCGCCGGTGGTGCGCACCTGCAACTGACCTTGCCCATCGGTTTCGACCCAGCCGCGCTGGTACTCGGTGCGGCCCGGTTTTTTTCGCAGGTTCTGCGCACTGCGGGCCTTGAGCAGGGGTGGCGGCGCATCGGTGCAGCCCATCATCTGCAGCAGGGCGGGCCGCACAAAGGCCAAAAAGGTGACCATGACCGCCACCGGGTTGCCCGGCAGGCCAAACATGACGGTGCTGCGGTCGGCGGCCTTGATGCGCCCCACCGCCATGGGTCGCCCCGGCCGCATGGCCACGCGCCAGAACACCACATCGCCGAGCTCGCGCATCATGGCCTTGGTGTGGTCGGCCTCGCCAACGCTGACCCCACCAGAGCTGATGATGGCGTCGGCCTCCTGGGCCGCCCGCGCAAAGGTGGCGCGCAGCAGTGCTGGGTCGTCGCCCACCAGACCCAGATCGATGACCTCGCAGCCCAGACCCTGCAGCAGAGCGATCAGGGTGTAGCGGTTGCTGTCGTAGACCGCGCCCTCGCGCAGCGTCTGGCCCGGCAAGACGATCTCGTCCCCAGTGGAAAAGCAGGCGACTTTGAGTCGCCGGTAAACGCGCAGCGTGCTCAGGCCCAGCGAGGCGGCCAAGCCCAACTGGGCCGGTGCGAGCCTTTGTCCTTGCCGCAGGGCCGCCTGCCCGCGCTGGAGGTCTTCGCCCCGCAGGCGCCGGTTGTCGCCCCGGCGCAGCAGGTTCGGCGGCACCGTCACGCTCAGCCCGTCGGGACTGGTTTGAGCCAACTCTTGCGGCAGCACCGTATCGAGCCCCGCCGGCATGACGGCCCCGGTCATGATCTTGAGGCACTCGCCTGCTGCGACGCTGGCCTGTGAGGAGCGTCCCGCCCAGGCGGTGGCGGCCACGTGCAAGTGCAAAGCCTCGTTGGGCTTGAGTTGCAAGCCGGCAAAGGCGTAGCCGTCCATGGCCGAGTTGTCGTGC
>JBILGP010000264.1:0-4008 GCA_044350985.1 Polaromonas sp.
TGTTGGTCGACGGCCCAAGAACGCCAAATTTCTGTCGGTAGCCCAGGTGGTCGGCCATGTGTCAGCTCCTAGTGTGTTGTGCGATGAACTCGTCGCGGGTCATCACGTCCGCATATTTTTGCTGCATGTCAAACAAATTGGCCTCATGCGGCTCGATCGCGCGGTCGCCCACGCAGTCGCTGATGACCACGGTGCGCAGGTTGTGCTGCAGGCTGTCAACCACGCTGGCGCGCACGCAGCCGCTCGTGGTGCAGCCGACGATGACGGCGGTATCGACCCCGCGCTGGAGCAACCAGCCGGCCAGACCCGTTTCAAAAAAGGCCGAAGCCGACTGCTTGCGAATCACCCACTCGCCCGGCTGGGGCGCAAGCTGGGGCACGATCTGCGAGCCCGGTGCGTGTTCGGTAAGCTTTTGCAGGGGCGGCACGCGCAGCGCAAAAATGTTGTGGTTGGAGCCGTCGGCCTCGAACACCACCCGGGTGTGCACGATGGGCAGTTGCTGGGCCCGAAAGTGCGCCAGCAAAGGCACGGTGGCATCGGCTGCGGCCAGGATGTGCGGGCCACCCAATTGGTCGAAGTCGACAAAGCCGTTGACAAAATCGACCAGCACCAGCGCGCAGCGGCGCCCCAGACCCGACGTGCCGCCCAGTCCCTGGTGCTTGTAGATGGCATGCTTGTCCATGTCAAAACCTCCTGATCGTGCGGGGTCGGTTGCCCATCAGTTCTGGCTGTGGTCGCGATCGAACTGGGCAACCCAGTCAAAGCCCATGAGCTGGGAGAATGCCTCGAAGTCGTACAGCGGCGTGTCGCCGCCCACGGTCGAGCCGTGCTTTTGAATGGCGCTGTAGACGCTCTCAAAAGCATGTCCTGCCGCCAAAAATGCAGCCGCCGGAAAGATCGCCAGCCGGTAGCCCAGCGATTGCAGCTCGTCGCGGCTGAGCACGGGGGTGCGACCGCCCTCGACCATATTGGCCACCAGGGGCAGATCGAAGGCGCGGCCGATGCGCTCCATTTCCTCGACCGACTCGGGGCTTTCTACAAACAGCAGATCGGCGCCGGCGCGGGCGTAGATTTCGGCGCGGCGCAGGGCCTCGTCGAGTCCGTGGGTGGTGCGGGCATCGGTGCGCGCGATGATGAGAAAGTTCGGGTCGCTGCGGCTCTCGACGGCCACCCGGATCTTGTCGGCCATGGCTTGCGCGTCGATCACGCGCCGACCCAGCATGTGGCCGCACTTCTTGGGAAACTCCTGGTCTTCGAGCTGGATCACGCAGGCGCCAGCCGCCTCGTAACCGCGCACGGTGTGCATGATGTTGAGCAAGCCGCCATAGCCGGTGTCACCGTCACAGATCATGGGCGTGGCGGTGATGCTGGCGAACTGCTGCACCCGGTTGACCATGTCGGCGTAGCTGGCCAGGCCCGCATCGGGCAAGCCCAGGTAAGAGGCCACGGTGCCGTAGCCGGTCATGTAGAGCGCTTCGAAGCCCATGCGGTCTGCGATCTTGGCCGAGACCATCTCGAACACGCCAGGCGCCGACAGCAGGCGCTTTTGACGCAGGCGCTGGGCCAGTTGCGCGCGCTTGTCGGCCGCGCTCACCCGCGAGAGGCCGCGCACGATGGATGGCGCGGCGCTCATGCGATGGCCTGCGCGCGCTCGAGCGCATCGAGCATGGAGGTCTTGCGCAGGTAGGCGCGGGCAGCCACCGGATCGGCGGCCGTGGCCCGCAGGGCGTCTTGCGTTTTCTTGCGCTGCACCGGATCGCGCTCTTCAATCTCCTGCTTGTTGCGCGCGGTGCTGGCGTTGATGTACTCGATGGCGATGGTGCGCCGCTGGCGCTCGTAGCGATCGAGCAGGCTCACGTCCTGGCCCTGCTGGATCACCGCCAGCAGTTTCTCGCACAGGTTGAAGGCATCGTGCACACCGCCATTCATGCCCATGCCGCCAAGCGGATTGTTGATGTGCGCCGAGTCACCGGCCAGCAAGATGCGACCGCGGCGAAACTGCCGCGCCACCCGCTGGTGCACCTTGTAGAGCGTGCGGTGGATGGTCTTGTAGGGCTGGGCCTGGGGCAGCAGGTTCTGCAGCCGCGCCTGCACCGCCTCGTCGGTCATGACCTCCTCGTCGCTTTCGTCGGGGCGCGTGGGAAACAGCACGCGCCACAGGGTGGGCACGCGCAGCAGCACACACCACTCCTTGGGGTCGGAGCAGTAGTTGACGTAGGACAGCTGGGGCAGGTGGTCGGCAAATTCGAAGTCGGTCGACAGCACCAAAAAGCGCTCGGGATAGGTAAAGCCCTCAAATTCAATCTCGGCACTGCGGCGCACCGCGCTCCAGGCGCCGTCGGCGCCAATCAGGTAGTCGCCCTGCAAGCGCAGGGTTTCGCCCTGGCACTGGGCCACCATCTGCACGCCATCGGCCGTCTGCGACACCGACTCGACCTTGGTGTCAAACAAGACCTTGACGTGGGGCATGGCCTTGAGCTGCTGGGCAATTGCCTCGGTGAGCTTCCACTGCTCGCACTGCAGGCGAAACGGGTGCGCGGTGTCGTTCTTGAGCAGATCCATGTCGAACTGCGCGATCACGCCCTCGTGGCGGTCGCGCTGCTGGGTGTAGCGTGCCACCAGGCCTTGGGGCACGATGGTCTTGCTCAGGCCGTAGCGATCGAGCATGTCCAGAGTGGGCGGATGAAAGGTTGAGGCCCGAAGGTCCATGCTCAGCGAAGACGCGCCCTCCAGCAAGGTCACGGCAACCCCGGCATGCCCCAAAACCAGCGCGCTGACCATGCCCACAGGGCCGGCGCCGGCAATCAAAATGTGCGGTTTCATCAATCGATGCTCCAAGCTAAGGTGACCAACTGTACACAAAATTCAGAAAACGCGGCAAAGCGCAAGCCCATGGCCCACGCCCTCGCGGCAGGCACGGCAGCCAGTTTCCCTGTGAACATCGGAGCATCAGATCGGGACAAACCCTTGGAATAACCCTAAACCGATGAACATCACGTTCTTGGTTGTACACAATCACTTATAGTCAACTCAACATCGACCCACCGCCATGCCACGCGCCAGCAGCCTCGCCTACGACACCGTGCGCCAGCTCATCCTGGACGGCAGCGTGTTGCCCGGCGAGCGCCTGGTCGAAGAAGATCTGGCCCAGCGGGTGGGCGTCTCGCGCACCTCCATCCGTGACAGCCTGCGCCGCCTGGCCGGCGAAGGACTGGTGCGCAGCGAAGCCAACCGCGGCACCTTTGTGGCCGAACTAAGCAATAGCGAGATCGACGAGATCTTTCAGCTTCGCGCCGCACTAGAAGGTCATGCCACCGCGTTGGCCGCGCTTCACGGCCGAGCCGAGCACTGGGATCAGTTGAGCCGGCACGCCGATGAGATCGATGCCCTGCTCGAGCGCGACCTCGATCCGCGCGACTTCGTGCTGGGTTTTCAGACCAGCAACACGCAGTTTCACCAGGTCTTGCTGCAAGCCAGCGGCTCGCTGCGGCTGCAGGCCCTGGCCAAATCACTGATCGAGCTGCCGCTGGTGACGATGAAGCAGCACAACTGGCCCGGCGAGGTCAAGGTGCGGCGCTCCAACGAGCAGCACCGCGAGATCATCGCCGCCTTGCGCGCGGGAGATCCGCTGCTGGCCCGGCTGCAGGTGCAGTCGCACATCATCCATGCCCGACCCCGGGCCATGCTCGAGCGGGCGCTGACGCCGCTTGCATTGCTGTAACGCCATGACCGCTCGCAAGAACTTGTCCATCATCATCACGGGCGGCGGTCGGGGCCTGGGCTGGCACATGGCCGATGCGCTGGTGCAAGCCGGCCACCGTGTGCTCATCACCGGCGCACGCGACAGAGCCGACCTCGCCGCGGCCTGCGCGCGCTGGAACTCGGGCCAGCCGAGCCCGCGTGCCGATTTCATGGTGGCCGATGTGGCCGACTGGGCGCAATGCCAGGCGGTGGCCCAGCGCGCCTTGCAGACCTTTGGTCGCATCGACGCGCTGATCAACAACGCTG
>JBILGP010000265.1:0-4007 GCA_044350985.1 Polaromonas sp.
CCGCCCGTAGGCGCCTCCACGTGCACATCGGGCAGCCAGGTGTGCACCGGCCACATGGGCACCTTGACCGCAAACGCCGCAAAAAAGGCAAAGAACAGCAAGGTCTGCGCAGTCATGTCCAGCGGCAGCTTGTGCCACTGAGCGAGGTCAAAGCTGCCGCCGGATTTGTTGTAGAGATAGACCAGCGCCACCAGCATGAGCAAAGAGCCCAGCAAGGTGTAGAGGAAAAACTTGAAGGCCGCGTAGATTTTGTTGGGTCCGCCCCATATACCGATGATCAGATACATCGGGATCAGCGTGGCCTCGAAAAACACAAAGAACAGCATCGCATCGAGCGACGTGAACACGCCAATCATCAACCCAGAGAGGATGAGAAAGGCGCCCATGTACTGGTTGACCCGGTACTCGATCACCTCCCAGCCGGCAAGCACCACGATCACCGTGATGAAGGCCGTCAGCAGCACGAACCAAAGAGAAATGCCATCGACGCCGAGGTGGTAGTGCACATTGAAGTGCGCAATCCATGGTGCTTTCTCCACGAACTGCATCGCACTGGTGTCCACCTGAAACTGCAGATACAGGGGCAGGGTCAGCAACAGGCTGACCAGAGCGCCCATCAGGGCCAGTGCGCGCACCGCCTTGACGTGCTCGTCGCGACCCAGGGCCAGCAGGATCACTCCAAATACGATAGGCGTCCAAATCGCCAGGCTCAGCAAACCCATGTGTACCCTCTTTTATTTATTGAGCCAGACGAACCAAGTCATGAGCAAGAAGATGCCAATGATCATGGCCAGCGCATAGTGGTAGATAAAGCCCGACTGCAGTTGGCGGACGACAGACGAGACCCAGGCCACCAGACGCCAGGAGCCATTGACCACCGCCCCATCAATCACCGCCTGATCGCCGCCCTTCCACAGGCCCAGCCCCAGGCCACGCGCGCCGCGCGCCAGCACATGCTCGTTGAACCAGTCCATGTAGTACTTGTTCTCAAGCAGGACGACCAGGGGCCGCAAAGCCCGACCGATGGCCGCCGGCACCGCCGGATTGATCAGGTAGAAGTACCACGCGGTCACCACGCCCGCCAGAGCCAACCAAAACGGCGGCGTGGACAAGGCGTGGCTGGCCATGGCCCTCGGGCCGTGGAAGATCTTGGCGAACTCGGCCATGGCCGGATGGGCCTGGGCGTTGATGGTGATCGCGCCCTTGAAGAAGTCGCCAAAGAGCATGGGCTCTATGGTGTAGTAGCCGATGAACACCGACGGAATGGCCAGCAGCATCAAGGGCACGGTGACCACCCAGGGCGATTCGTGCGGCTTGCCGCCATGGCCGTGGTCATCGTCGTGATGCGCATCGGGGTTCTGGTCAAAACGCTCCTTGCCGTGGAACACCAGGAAGTACATGCGGAAAGAATAAAAAGCAGTCACAAACACACCAGCCAGCAGCGCGAAATAGGCAAAGCCCGAGGCTGGCAGGTTGCTGAAGTGCACCGTTTCAATGATGCTGTCCTTGGAATAAAAACCCGAAAACAGCGGGGTGCCAATGAGCGCCAGGGAGCCCAGCAGCGCGGTGATCCAGGTCAGCGGCATGTATTTGCGCAAGCCGCCCATCCAACGGATGTCCTGGTTGTGGTGCACGCCCATGATGACCGAGCCGGCAGCCAGGAAGAGCAGCGCCTTGAAAAACGCATGCGTCATCAGGTGAAACACCGCGACCGAATAGGCCGATGCGCCCAAGGCCACCGTCATGTAGCCCAACTGCGACAGGGTCGAGTAGGCCACGACGCGCTTGATGTCGTTCTGGATGATGCCCAGAAAGCCCATGAACAAAGCCGTGATCGCCCCGATGACCAGAATAAAGTTGAGCGCGGTGGCCGACAGCTCGTACAGGGGCGACATGCGGGCGACCATAAAGATGCCAGCAGTCACCATGGTGGCGGCGTGGATCAGGGCGGAGATCGGAGTCGGGCCTTCCATCGAATCGGGCAACCAGACGTGCAAAGGAAACTGCGCCGACTTGCCCATGGCGCCGACAAACAAGCAAATGCAGATCACGGTGATGAGCATCCAGTCGCTGCCGGGAAACTTCAAGGCCGCCAACTCGTTGCCCTTGGCAAAAACTTCGCCGTAGTTGAGTGATCCGGCGTAGGCGGCGATCAAGCCGATACCCAGGATAAATCCGAAATCACCCACCCGGTTGACCAGGAAGGCCTTCATGTTGGCAAAAATCGCCGTCGGCTTGTTGAACCAAAAACCAATCAGCAGATAAGACACCAGCCCCACCGCCTCCCAGCCAAAGAACAGCTGCAGCAGGTTGTTGCTCATCACCAGCATCAGCATGGAGAATGTAAAGAGCGAGATGTAGGCAAAAAAGCGGTTGTAGCCTTCGTCCTCGTGCATGTACCCGATGGTGTAGAGGTGCACCATCAGGGAGACAAAGGTGACCACCACCATCATCATGGCCGTCAAGCCATCGACGAGAAAGCCCACCTCCATCTTCAGGTTGCCCACCACCATCCAGGTGTAGAGGGTTTCATTGAAATAGGCGCCATCGACAGCAACAGCCTTGAGCGTGATGGCCGACAGGATGAAGGACACCAACACGCCCACAATGGTCAGCGTGTGGCTGAGCTTGCGGCCGATGCGGTTGCCGCCCAGGGCGGTGCCCAGCACCCCCGCCAGCAGGGAGCCGATCAGCGGCGCCATCGGCACGGCCAGCAAGGTGTGGGCATTAAGCGTTTGACTCATCGTGTGGTTCTCATGCGCGTGAGGGCGTGGGGATCGGGGGGCCTTGCCGCAGGTCAGCCCTTGAGGTCATTGAGCTCATCGACATTGATGCTGGATTTGTTGCGAAACAGGAGCACCAAGATCGCCAGGCCGATGGCCGATTCGGCGGCGGCCACCGTCAGGATGAAAAAGACGAAGATCTGACCGGCCATATCGCCCAGGTAGTACGAGAAGGCCACGAAATTCATGTTCACGGCCAGCAGCATGAGCTCGATGGCCATGAGCAGCACGATCAGGTTCTTGCGGTTCAGAAAGATGCCGATCACCGACATGGCGAACAGCAAGCCGCCAAGGCTCAGGAAATGGCCCAGGGAAATCATGCTTTCTTCTCCTCGGCTGCAGCCGCGACGGGCTCGGCTGGCTCGGGCGCAGCGGCCATCTCGCTGGGCTTGATCTTGAGCAGCTGCACGCGGTCACGGCGCTTGACGCGCACCTGCTCGGACGGATCGATGGCCTTGGAATCCTTGCGCTCACGCAGCGTCAAAGCAATGGCCGCGATGATGGCCACCAGCAGCAAGACCGCTGCGGCCTGAACCGGCAGCAGGTACTCGGTGTAGAGCACCTTGCCCAGCTCCTTGGTGTTGGAATAGTCGGCGGCGGCCTGCGCGGCTGCAGCCGCAGCAGGCGGCGCGGTGATGCGAAAACCGCCCATCAGCACAGCGGCCATCTCCAGGGCGATCACGGCGCCCATGATGGCCGCCAGCGGGAAGTGCCGCCAGAACCCCTTGCGCATGCTGTCAATGTTGATGTCGAGCATCATCACCACGAACAAGAACAGCACCATCACAGCGCCCACATAGACCAGCACCAAAGTGATGGCCAGGAACTCGGCCTTGAGCATGAGCCACAGCGCGGCGGCCTGAAAGAAGGCCAGCACGAGATACAGGGCCGCGTGGACCGGATTGCGCGCCGTGATCACGCGAAACGCTGCAAACAGCAGCACCGCAGAAAAGGCATAAAACAGGGCTGATTGGACGTCCATGGTTCTGGCTTGTTGCTGTCACCCTCGGCTTGGGGGCCAGAGGGTGGGCAGGTGTTCCTCGGTTCGGTTCAGCAGATCGGTTCGTGGGCTTTAACGGTACTTGGCATCGGCCGCCTTGTTGGCCGCGATTTCGGCCTCGTAGCGGTCACCGACAGCCAGCAACATCTCTTTGGTGAAATACAGGTCGCCCCGCTTTTCGCCGTGGTACTCAAGGATGTGGGTCTCGACGATGGAGTCGACCG
>JBILGP010000266.1:0-3991 GCA_044350985.1 Polaromonas sp.
GGCCCACCGACATCAGGGCCAGCCAGGCGGTGGGCTCGACCCGATCGAGCAGCACCTGGGTCACAGGCATTTGCAAAAAGATCGATTGCCCCAGGTTGCCCTGGAGCACCTGTCCGAGCCAAAGCAGAAACTGGGTCCACAAAGGCTCATCGAGCCCATAGCGCTGGCGTGCCTGGGCAATGTCCTGCAAGGACGCCTGGTCACCGAGCAACACCGCGATGGGGTCGCCGGCAGCCAGGCGCGTGAGCAGGAACACCAGCACGGAGACCAGGGACAACACAGCCAGCATGCCGCCCAAGCGGCCCAGCAGCGTGCGTCCCAGGGCGCCCCAGGACATGCGCGACATCAATCAGCCTATGGGCTTACTTGGCCAGACCGGTGTTCCAGAAGAACGGCCAGGTCGATGGTGTGTAGCCCTGCAGCCTAGACGAGCGGGCCGACAGGC
The DNA here is from genome assembly GCA_044350985.1 of Polaromonas sp. GTDB lineage: Bacteria > Pseudomonadota > Gammaproteobacteria > Burkholderiales > Burkholderiaceae_C > Polaromonas. The sequence goes on from JBILGP010000266.1 coordinate 446, forward strand.
TGCTGAACTTGCCGACATTGATGTAGGGCACTTCGGTGTAGACGGTTTGCTGCACAGCGCTCCACAGTTGCGCGCGCTTGGCCGGATCGCTCTGGCGGTTGAATTCGCCCAGGACCTTGGCCTTGGCCGGCGTGTCCCACCAGCCCGGTGCGCCGTCACCCAATTGCGGCGGCGAGAGCATGGGCTCGGGGAACTGACCGGAGTGGGTCATGTAGATGTCCCACACCTTGGAGTCGCCACGGCGCTGCACCAGCGTGGCCCAGTCAACGACTTGCATCTCGGGCTTGAACCCGGCGGCGCGCAACTGCTCGGCCATGACCTGCATCATGGTGTGATGGAACTCAAAGTTGCGGCTGGTCAGCAGGCGGATGGTCTCGCCCTTGTAGCCGGCTTTTTCAGCCATTTCCTTGGCGCGCTTGGCGTCTTGCTTGTTGTACTGGTCGGTGCCGGCGGTGGAGTAAAACGGCGTGCCTTGCGGGAAATGGTTGCCCTCGACGGTAAAGAACCGCTTGTCGCCGTAGGCCGCGGTCAGCATCTCGCCTTGGCCGATGGCAATTTGAATCGCCTGGCGCACACCCTGGTTGGCCATCACGCCTTCTTTGGTGTTGAGCACCAGGTATGGGAAACCATAAGACGGCGTGAGGATGGGCACCACGCCCGCGCCGCCTTTTTCAACGCGCGACAAGGCCTCGGCCGGCAACTGATCGGCAAAGTGGAACTGGCCGGACAGCGCGCCTTCGACACGCGTGTTGGCGTTGGGCACCGGGGTAAAGCGCAGCTCGTCGAGCAAGGCCTCGCGCTTGCCGCCATAGCCATTGGCCGGCTCGGTGCGCGCGCTGTAGGCGTCAAAGCGCGACAGGATCACGAACTGGTCCGCGCGGCGCTCCTTGAAGCGGTACGGGCCGGTCCCGACAAACGACGCCAAGGGCGTGGCAATGCTTTCCTTGGCCATGATGACGGCCATGCCCGAAGGCAGCGCCAGTTGCGCGAGCAAGGAGGCGCTGGGCGCCTTGAACTTCCACTCGATGCTGTGGCTGCCTCTGGCTTCCAGGCTGACGGTGTCGCGGCCGATGGATTTGCCGCGCGGGGCCATGTCCATCCAGCGCTTGAGCGAGGCCACCACATCTTGCGCGTCGAGCTCGCGGCCGCTGTGCAGCTTGACGCCTTTGCGGATGTTGATGGTGTAGACCAGGCCGTCGGCCGAGATGCGGGGCATGCCATCGGCGAGCATGGGGATGGCGTTCCACTTGCTGTCGAAGGTGTACAGGGTCTCGTAGACGTGCTGCATGATGGTGCCCACCAAGTCGGCCGTCGAGGCCATGGGGTCCAGACTTTGCGGCTCGCCGATCATCGCCAGGTTGGCCGCTCCGCCCTTGGGCGGCGAAGCGAATGTGGCCAGTGGCAAGGCAGCGAGCAGCAGCGTGACGAGGTGCCTACGGGGCAGGTTCAGCATGAAAGTCTCCTGGTGGGTGGTCAATACAAGCGAGGGCGGAACAGGGGGAGCAAAAGGCGGGAATTGAAAAATGTAAGTAATTTACTTTTTCGACTGTATTGGATGCTTGATTCGGAGGGAAGCAGGGTTTTCCTGTAATTAAATGTTCAATAATGGTCGTTCAACCATCCACAAATTTGAGGAGATCTTCATGCCCGTTGAAATGTTGGGAGCCTCGCCGGTGGCCTCTGACCGCCTGGCCCGCCCGCTCTCGCCGGCCACCCGCGCCGGTGACTTTGTGTTTGTGTCGGGCCAGGTGCCCACCAACGACCAGGGCGAAGTGGTCAGCGGCGGCATCGAGGCCCAAACGCGCCAGGTGTTCGCACGCATCGAGCAGGCGCTGGCGCTGGCCGGCTGCACCTTGAGCGATGTGTGCAAGGTCAGCGTGTGGCTCGATGACGCGCGCGACTTCGGCAGCTTCAACCGCGTGTACATGGAGTGCTTTGGATCGCACCGACCGGCACGCTCGACCGTCGAGGCTCGGCTGATGATCGATGCCAAGGTCGAGATCGATGTGACGGCCTACAAGCCGCGCTGAGCCGGCCGCAGCCCAGCGCTGGCTCAGACGCCGCAGGGCAAAGTCCTTGCCATCAGCGGACACAGCACCCAAAAAGGCGCCGCCACAGAGACTCCCAAAGAGTGGGCGATCGCCCGCTCGACGGTCTTTGAGGCTTATGCCAGGCGACCCATAGCTGCTGGAGACAAAGGCGTAGGTCAAGCCTTGCCCGGTCGGGAGCCCGATACCGCCGCGTAAATGCCCAGCGCCAGGTAGACCATTGCAGTGACGTAACGGCCCAGGCCGACGACCCCTTGCGATGCGCGCAGCGCGGGAGCCAAAGCCGAGGCGACCAAGACGTAGGCCGCGTCGCTCAGAGCCGCTACGCCAACGAAGATCGCGCTCAGTGCAAGCGCCTGCAGTATTGGGGCCGCCGCTGGCACCATGAACTGAGGCAAAAAAGCCGCGAAGAACAAAGTGGTCTTCGGATTCAAGAGGGTCACCCAAAACCCTTGGCCAAGAACCTGCCAATGGCTCGCTGGCGCCGAGACGCCGGGGGCGCCCGAGGGCTTGCTGCGAAGCGCTTGAACAGCAAGAAAGCAAAGGTAGGCGGCGCCAGCATACTTGAGCACCTCAAACGCCATGGCCGAGGTAGAAAGCAAAACGGCCAGGCCCATAGACGCGGCCGCTGCGTTGCCAAAGTTCCCGAGGGCAACGCCTGCCACTGAGGCGAGCCCGCAGGCCCGCCCCTTCGACAGGGTCTGTGCCACGATGTAGACCACGCCCGGGCCGGGTATGACCGCCAACACGACGACGGCGGCCAAAAAGGCCAGGAGCAGCGGGGCGGAAGGAAGGATCTCAGTCATCGTTGGTTTAACTCCGCGGGCGGTTCGTGCCGCCCTCACTTGGGTGTGGGCAGAAGGTCAACCCATCTGGCCAGGTGCCGATAAGCCGACACCCACACTTGAGCAGCGAAACGGGTGAAGGCGATGTACGCGCTACGAGGGACGGCCGCCAGACCGCCGTGGTCAGCCAAGAACCGGCTGACCCGTATGACCGACCCTGGGAATCTGATCAAAGGGATGTGCCTGCCTGATGGTCGAGTCGAACCTAGTCTAAGTCTGATCGATCGCAGCAGGGCGGCGCACCGAAGGGCAATAACTTTTTTTAACCTTATCCAAGCTGCCGCCCACCCCATGCGGATGGAGATCCCTTAAAACCCGGCTTAAGGGTTCACCACCCGCTGGCTCAGGCGTCGCGATGGCTGGCAAAACGCAGCTGCACATCGGCCAGCCGCTCCACCACCTGGGCCACGACTTCGCTGGGCCCCTGGCCCAGGCCCTGGGTCAGGGCGATGCTGTAGATCTGGCGCGCTTGCCCGAGCGTGAACAGCGGCACCCCCAAGCGGGCGGCCAGGGTGTGGCCCAGCCCCTGGTCCTTGTGCGCAAGCTGCGCTGAAAAACCCGGCGCGTATTTGCCGGTCAACACGCTCTCGGGCAGGCGGGTGCGCAGCGGCGCGTTGTCGGCCGCGGTGGAGGTCAGCACCTCGAGCATGACC
>JBILGP010000267.1:0-3976 GCA_044350985.1 Polaromonas sp.
GCGCCGGCTTTCTTTTGCGCTCAGCGCCTCGCGCGAGATCTGCGTGAGGTAGAACTTGATGGCCGAATACAGCGCATCGACCTGGTCGTCCATGCGCCGCAACTGCGCCGACATCTGTGCATCGTTTTTTTGGATCACCGGCAAGATGCCGCGCAGCATGGCCTCGACCACATCGGCTTGGCGCATGGCCTCGCGCGCCGCGCAGGCAATGGCCAGCGTGGGCGTGCCCAGGGCGGTAGCATCGAGATAACGGGGCTGGTCCTTCTGGTCGGGCGCACGTGGCAGCCAGGCTTGCAAATACTTGCTGGCCACACCCACCAAGCCGATCAGACTGGCGGTCAGCAGCAGGTTGAACAGCACATGAAAGCCCACCACCGGATGCAGCCCCGATGCCCCCAAGTGCCCCAGCAACTCGGGCAGCGCCGTCAGCACGGCGATGGCCAAGGCGCAGCCCACCGCCTTGAAAGCCAGATTGCCCAGCGGCACGCGCCGCACGTCCGGTGGCGATTGCGCCATGTTCAGGTAGGCCAGCAAGCCGCTGCCCAGGTTGGCCCCAAGCACCAGCCCGACCGATTGGGTCAGCGTCAGGATGCCGGCCGTGTGCAGCGCCGCCGTCAAAAGCACCATGGCCAGGCTTGAGTAGGACAGCACGGTCAGCAAGGCGCCTACGGCGATGAGGATGGCCCAGTCGTCGGGCAGGGCCATCAGCAGCGCCTTGATGCCGGCCGACTGGGTCATGGGGCGGGTGGCTTCGACAATCAGGTGCAGCGCCAGGGTCATCAGGCCCAGGCCGATGGCCACGCGTGCCCAACGGCCTGCGGTGTTGTTCTGGTTGGTCACGAACGTCACCACCCCAGCGACGATGAGCACCGGCGAGAGCCAGCTCAGATCGAAGGAGAAGAGCAGGGCCATCAGGCTGGTGCCGATGTCCGCGCCGAGCATCATCACCAGCGCAGCCGAGGTGCTGATCAGTCCCTGGCCCACGAAAGCGCCCACGATCAGGCAGGTAGCGGTGCTGGACTGCAGCAGACTGCTCACGCCCATGCCGGCGAGCAGGCCGATGGTCTTGTGATGCATGCCGCGGGCCAGCAGCTCGCGCAGCTTGCCGCCCATCACACGCAGCACACCGGTGCGCACCATGTGCGTGCCCCACACCAGCAGGGCGATGGCGGCCAGCAGATTGAGCAGGTGCTGCATGGGGGCGGTGTCGGCTCGCTCAGGCCGACCAGGGCAGGGAATAGGTCTTGAGGTTGGTAAAGCTCTTTATGGCTTCTTGCACGCCCTCCTTGTAGCCCAGCCCCGAGTCCTTGATACCGCCAAAGGGCGTGAGCTCGAGCCGGTAGCCGGGTACCTCGCGGATGTTGATCGTGCCCATGTGCAGCTCGTTGATGAAGCGCACGATGTCGTCCATGCGGTTGGTGCACACGCCGCTGGACAGGCCGTAGGCGGTCGAGTTGGCCAGCGCGATGGCCTCGTCGATGTTGGCAAAGGTCAAGATGGGCGAGACCGGGCCAAAAGTTTCCTCGCGCACTACCGTCATCTCGGGGCGCACCCGGTCGATCACGGTGGGCGCATACAGCGCGCCCTGGCGCTCGTTGCCCACGAGCAGGCGCGCGCCCTGGGCGATGGCTTCGCTGACCCGGGCTTCAAATTGGCGGGCGGCGGCCTCGTCGATGACGGTTCCCATCTGGTTGCGGCGATCCATCGGGTCGCCATAGGTCCAGGCCCGCGTCTTGGCCACGACCTGTTCGGTGAACTCGGCCGCGACCTTCTCGTGCACCAGCATGCGCTTGACGGCGGTGCAGCGCTGGCCCGAGTTTTTGTAGGAGCCTTGCACCGCCAGATTTGAGGCCTCTTGCAGATCGGCGTCGTCCATCACGATCAGCGGGTCGTTGCCGCCGAGTTCGAGCACGATGCGCCGGTAGCCCGCCTTGGCGGCGATGTACTTGCCAATCGCCACGCCGCCGGTGAAGGTGATCAAGTCCACATGCGGGTGGGTCAGCATCTCGTCGGCAATCTCGCGCGGATCGCCCGTGATCACCTGCAGCATGGGCTCCGGCAGACCTGCCTCATGGAGCAGTTGGGTCAGGTAGATCGCCGAGAAGGGCACCTTTTCTGATGGCTTGAGCACCATGCGGTTGTTGGTGGCCACGCTCGGGATCACCTTGTGGGCCACCTGGTTCATCGGGTGGTTGAACGGGGTGATCGCGGTGATCACGCCCAGCAGCGGCGAGCGCTGCGTGTACACCCGGCGCTGCTTGCCATGGTGGGTCAGGTCGCAGCTGAAAATTTGGCCGTCGTCCTTGAGCACCTCTTGCGCGCCAAACAGCAGCACATCGCTGACCCGTCCGGCTTCATACACCGCATCGTTGATCGAAAGGCCGGACTCGGCGGTGATCAGGCGGGCAATGTCGTCCACCCGCTCGCGCACCAGGGCCGCGCAGCGGTTGAGGATGCCTGCGCGCTCATAGCGGGTCAATGTCGGCCGGTAGGTATGTGCCCATTCGTAGGCCTGTCGCACCTCGTCCAGCGTGGCTTTGGGGACGCTGCCGATGCGCTCGCCACTGAAAGGGTTGAACACATCGATGCTCGGCTGTCGACCCGCGCCGATGCACTGGCCCAGGATGCGCATGGCGTCGAGTCGATGCTGTTGAATGAAGTCGGCCATTGAGCTCATGGGGTGTTCGGTGTGAGGGGGCACGGGCTGGCCTTATTGCGCCCAGTTCAGGGCCAGATCGAAGGCGTCGAAGTTGCGCCAGCGCCGTTGGCGATCAAGCCCGGGCGTGGGCCGGTTGACGATGAGAGGCACTTTTTGCTCGCTGATGCCGCCATGCGAGCGCAGGGGCACGTCCAGGCCGCTGAGGTCGTGGCGTGCGCGGCTGGTGCCCAGCACCGTGAAGCGCTCCGAGACGGCCACGATGTCGCCAATGCGGTCAGCAGGTAGTTCAAAGCGTTCGGCCGCCTGCTCGCGCGTGAGCACCGCCTCGAGCCCGCCGCCCTGGCGCAGCCGCTCGCAGGCCTCCTGGGCCGCCACCCCGGCGGGCAGGTAGACGGTGGCAAAGGAGCCCAGCGCACCGTGGTGCACCACATAGGGGTCGGTAATGGGCAGGATCACGCGCGCCGCGCCCGCCCCGAGCCAAGCGTCAAACCAGTCTTGCAGATAGATCACCTGAGGCTGGCCGTCCATGCCGACCTTGGCGTTCATGCCGTGGTCGGCCGTCAGCGCAATGACGCAACCCATGGCGTCGAGTTCGCCCAGGTAGCGGTCCATCATGGCGTAGAACTGGTTGGCGCCGTCGGTGCCCGGTGCATGCTTGTGCTGGATGTAATCGGTCGTTGACAGGTACATCACGTCGGGCCGCCGGGTGCGCATCAGGGCCACCCCGGCGGCAAAGACGAATTCGGACAAATCGGCGCTGTAGACGCTGGGTACCGGCATGTTCACCAGCGACAGCACATCGTCGATGCCGTTGCCTGAGGCGGTGACCTGGTCGGCTTTTTCGGCTGAAAAGCAGATGCCGCCTTGCATCTTGTGGCCCAGCAGCTGGCGCAGCTTGTCTTTGGCGGTGACCACCGCGACTTTGCGGCCCGCTTGCGACAGCGCCGCCAGCAGCGTGGGGGCGCGCAGCCACTTGGGGTCGTTCATCATGACCTCGGTGCCGCTGGCGCTGTCGTAGAGAAAGTTGCCGCAGATGCCGTGCACGCTGGGCGGCGCGCCGGTCACGATGGACAGGTTGTTCGGGTTGGTGAAGGTGGGCACCACGCAGTCGGCCACGATGGCGGTGCCCTCGGCCAGCACCCGCTTCATCCAGGGCATGTGGCCGCCGGCGACCGCCTGGCCCAGGTAGTCGGGCTCGCAGCCGTCGACGCAAACAACCACCACATTTTGGCGGGGCAGGGCGTAGCTGCGCTGGTTCACATGCAAGGTCATGGCAAAGGCTTTCGAAAGGTCAGGGCGCCGGCCCTCAGCTGGGGG
>JBILGP010000268.1:0-3958 GCA_044350985.1 Polaromonas sp.
ACACCGTCGAGAGCGCTCGTGTGGAGCAGCGCACCGATCTGGACAAGCTGGTGCTTGAGATCGAGACCAACGGCGCGGTGTCTGCCGAAGACGCTGTTCGGGCCTCGGCCAAGATTCTGGTGGAGCAACTGGCTGTCTTCGCCCAGCTTGAAGGCAATGAATTGGCGGCGTTTGATGCGCCAGTGCAGCGCAGCTCGCAGCAGTTCGATCCGATCTTGCTGCGCCCGGTCGATGAGCTCGAGCTGACGGTGCGCTCGGCCAACTGCTTGAAGGCCGAGAACATTTACTACATCGGTGACCTGATCCAGCGCACCGAAAACGAGCTGCTCAAGACCCCCAACCTGGGTCGCAAGTCGCTCAACGAAATCAAGGAAGTGCTGGCCTCACGTGGCCTCACCCTGGGCATGCGCCTGGAAGCCTGGCCGCCGGCCGGGCTCGACAAGCGCTGAAAGCAGCAGCAGCCTGCCTGAGCAGGCCGTGCACGGGCAGTACCTGATACGGCTGCCCGCATTAAAAAACGGAAAGGACAAGCACATGCGTCACGGACACGGACTTCGCAAACTCAATCGCACCAGCAGCCACAGGCTGGCCATGCTGCGCAACATGATGAACTCGCTCATCGAGCACGAGGCCATCAAGACCACGGTGCCCAAGGCCAAGGAATTGCGCCGCGTGGTCGAGCCCATGATCACGCTGGCCAAGGAGCCGACGCTGGCCAACAAGCGCCTGGCTTTTGACCGTCTGCGCGACCGCGACATGGTGGTCAAGCTCTTTGCCGAGCTCGGCCCGCGTTACAAGGCGCGTCCGGGTGGCTACACCCGCATCCTCAAGATGGGCTTTCGCGTGGGTGACAATGCACCGATGGCACTGGTCGAGTTGGTCGATCGCCCCGAGGCAAGCCAAGATGCGAGCCCCGCAGAGGACAAGGCCGAGTAAGCACGCGGCGGGTCGTAAAAAATTTTTGCAACAAATCGCTTCCGGGGCCTGCAATAGCGACCGCAGGCACCTGAATGCGATTACAATGAAAACTCAGACGCGCGGTGGAGCAGCCTGGTAGCTCGTTGGGCTCATAACCCAAAGGTCGTAAGTTCAAATCTTGCCCGCGCAACCAAACAAAAGACAACGCCAACCCTTGCGGTTGGCGTTGTTGTTTCTGGGCTGTCTCGCCAGTCTTCAGGGCGAGACTTGCCGCAGCTTGAAGCGCTGCAGTTTGCCGGTTTCTGTTCGCGGCAGGCTGGTCATGAACTGCACTTGCCTCGGGTACTTGTAGGGCGCAATCGTGGCCTTGACATGCTCCTGCAGCGCTTTGACCATGGCCTCGTCGGGCGGGTGTCCGCTCTTGAGCACCACAAAGGCCTTGACCACCATGCCGCGCTCCTCGTCGGGCACGCCGATCACGCCGCACTCGGCCACTGCCGGATGGGTCAGCAGTGCGTCCTCGACCTCGGGCCCGCCGATGTTGTAGCCCGCCGAGATGATCATGTCGTCGGCGCGCGCCTGGTAGAAGTAGTAGCCGTCGGCGTCTTGTGTGAACGCGTCGCCGGGATGGTTCCAGCCTCCCTTGACGTAGTTGCGTTGGCGCTCGTCGTCCAGGTAGCGACAGCCCGTCGGTCCGATCACGGCCAGCTTGCCCACCGTGCCGCGCGGCACCTCCTGGCCTTGCTCGTCGACCACCCGGGCGGTGTAGCCTGGCACCACCTGGCCGATGGCGCCGGCCCGCGTCTGACCGGGCACGCTGGAGATGAAGATGTGAAACATCTCGGTCGCACCGATGCCGTCCATCATGTCGATGCCAATTGCATCGAACCACAACTGGCGCGTGGTTTGCGGCAGGGCCTCGCCGGCGCTGACGCTGATGCGCAGGCTCGTGGGCCGCTGCGCCCGCGCCAGCGGCGCCATCTGGCGGTAAAACGTGGGCGCGGTGTAGCTGATGGTGGCGCCGACCTCGTGCATCGTCTCAAGCATCGACTGCGGTGTGTAAGGCTTGCTGGGGTAGTAGACGCTCGCGCCGGCCCACATCGGGAAAATCAGCAGCCCGCCCAAGCCGAAGGTAAAGGCCAGCGGCGGCGAGCCGATCACGATGTCGTCGGGCGTGGCCTTGAGCACGTGGGCCGGCCAGGCAGCGCAGGCGGCCAGGATGTCCCGGTGGGAGTGCAGCGCTGCCTTTGGGCTGCCCGTCGTGCCGGAGGTGAACGCCATCATGGCGATGTCATCGGCATGGCTGTCGCAGCGGCCAAATTGCCCATTCTTGGCGCTGGCACGCACGGCCAGCGAGCCGGGTTCGTCCATCAAGTTGAAGGGCACGATGGTCTTGAGCCCGCTGTCCTCTTGCGCCGCCTTGAGCTCATCGAGCAAGGCGCCGTCGCACAGCGCCAGTGAGGGTTGGCACTTTTGAATGATCTCGCGCAATTCCTTGGCGCGCAGCAGCGGCATGCTCGCCACGGCCACCAGCCCGGCCTTGACCACACCCAGCCAGGCCAGGGCCATACCGATCGAATTGCCGCCGCGCAGCAGCACCCGGTTGCCAGGCACCAGTGCAAAGTCTTCGATCAACACCTGTGCGATGCGTCGCACCCGCTCGTCGGCCTCGCGATAGGTCAGCGTGATGCGCTGCGAGCGCAGGAAGGGGCGGTCTAGCCACCCGTTGGCGGCGGCCCGCTCCATCAGGGCATCGACCAGGTTGCTGCGCTCGGCGATCTGCAAATTGGGCAGGTCGTAGCGCATCAGAGGCTGCAGCTCAGGCGGCGGCAGGCGCTCATCCACAAAGCGATCGCGCGGCTCACGGGGGGTGGACATGGTGCAGGCCTCCTGGCTGATAAGTCGGGCCGCGCACGGTGCAAGGCCGGCGACGGCGAGCTGCTTTCTGTCTCAATTATTAATGTCTGAACTAAATCGTCAAGCTGCGGATGGCCCTGAGCCTTGGTTCGGGTTCATCATCCATAACGCCACAGCACGCGCAGGTTCTCCCCCTGGCGCTGGATCAGAGCCGATTGTCTTTGTTGCCACTCGGACCCGAGCTCGATCTGGATCTCCACCCCAAAAAACTGCGTCTGCACTGAAAGCATGTCGCGCGCCGCCTGTAGGCCGGCAAGGGCCTCATCGACGCTCAAAAAAGGCCGGGCGCGGCGCCGATCGAGCAGTTGCTGCACCTGCGCAGGCGGCGCGCCGAGCACGGCTTGCAGCACCGTGGCCTCAGCGGTGTTGAGGTTGACCGACAGGCGCCCGGGCAGCACGCTCAGGTGGGGCAGCAGGGCCTGCACCGATGCCGGGCTCAGGCCCAGCCAGAGCAGGTCGCCCGCGCGTTCGGGCATGAGTGCGGCGCCGCCTGGGCGCTCGCCCGCAGTGCCTGCGCTGGCCCGCAGCAGTTCTCGGCCCAAGACCTCAAGCTCTTGCGCTGGCAGGCCCAGTTGGTCAAAGAGCCGAGCGAAGACTGGCAGCCACTGGGCCGACAGCGATGGTCCCTCCAGCAGATTGAGCAGATTGAGCCGCGCCTGCGCGTCACTGATGCGCACACTCAGCCAGGGGCCTGGCGAGGGCACCGCTGGGCCTGCGGCCTGCACTGTGCCATCAGGCGTGAGCAGCATCGCATTTAGCGCGGTGCGCTCCAGGCCCCTGGACCAATCCTCGCCGAGATGGTCAACGGCCGGCAACTTGTCGCTGGCCAGCACGGCCAGGGTCCAGTCGAGCGCAGCGCGCATCAGCCAGCGCGTTTGCCATTGCTGGCGCAGGGCCGATTCGCGCTGCACCGCTTGCCAGCTTTGCCACAGGGCAGTCGTGGCCAGCCCGGCCACCAGCGCAGCCGTCAGCAGCGCCGACAGCAGGGCCGCGCCAGCCGGCCTTGCCCTCATGGCCGGCTGCGCTCGATCCAGTCGAGCACGAGGCTTTGCGGTGGACCCTGTGCCCAGCGCAGCTGCAAGCGGATGGCGCTGGGCGTCTCGACGATACGCCCGGCCGCCGC
>JBILGP010000012.1:0-12927 GCA_044350985.1 Polaromonas sp.
GGTGTGGTTCTGGATGGGCCCGGACGCCTACACCAGCAAGGAAGTGGTCGATGCGATGACCGCCAAGGCCGGCTACATCTGGCAGTCGGGCGCGCTCGACTTCGCAGGCGGCACCGTGGTGCACATCAATGCCGCCGTTGCCGGTCTGGTGGGCGCCTACATGGTGGGCAAGCGCATCGGCTACGGCAAGGAAGCCATGGCTCCGCACAGCCTGACGCTGACCATGGTGGGCGCGGCCCTGCTGTGGGTGGGCTGGTTTGGCTTTAACGCCGGCTCGGCTCTGGAAGCCAACGGCTTTGCCGCCCTGGCCTTCCTCAACACCCTGGTGGCCACCGCCGGCGCGGTGCTGACCTGGTGCATCGGCGAGGCCATGATCAAGGGCAAGGCCTCCATGCTCGGCGCCGCCTCGGGCGCTGTGGCGGGCCTCGTGGCCATCACCCCGGCGGCCGGCAATGTGGGCATCGGCGGCGGCTTGATCATCGGCCTGATCGCGGGTTTTGCTGGCCTGTGGGGCGTCAACGGCCTCAAGAAGATGCTCGGCGCGGACGATTCGCTCGACGTGTTTGGCGTGCACGGCGTCTGCGGCATCCTGGGCGCGCTGCTGACTGGCGTGTTCAACAGCCCCAGCCTGGGCGGCCCCGGCTACGTGGCCGACTGGGTCACGGCCACCATGGTCACCGCAGCCGACTACTCCATCCTTGGACAAGTCTGGATTCAGCTCAAAGCTGTGCTCATCACCCTGGTGTGGTCGGGCGTGGTTTCGGTGATCGCCTTCAAGATCGTCGACATGACCATCGGCCTGCGTGTGAGCGAAGAGCAAGAGCGCGAAGGCCTGGACATCAGCTCGCACGGCGAGACCGCCTACAACCGCTGAAGCAGCAGTTGCGGGGCTGCCGTGGGCAGCCCCCGTTTTTCGAGAGTCTCCTTTGGATGTTGGCCCGTCGGCGCAAGCTGACGGGCTTTTTTCTTGGGTGCTTTGCCCTGTGCATCACGGGTCTTCGTCCATCGGCACGACGGAGATTGAAAGGGTTGCGCGCCCCTGCCGGGCCACCCTGGTGCAGGCGCATCGGCTTTGAAGTGAGATGTTCCAGCACTCCAAAAGTCAGCAAAGGCTTCTAGCAGGCCAAGCCCAAAACAGACCTTCATGGGGCAGCACACCGTCAGATTTCCTGCAAATTGAAGATTTGATTTTGAATTTGCGGGTTTTTGATAGACTCCGCAAGATGATCCAACGTGACATCGAGCCCCTTCTTCGCCACTTGGCACAGCAGTACCCCGTGGTCACGGTGGTGGGGCCGCGCCAGAGCGGCAAGACCACGCTGGCAAAGACGGTCTTTTCAGAAAAACCTTATGTCACGCTGGAAGACCCGGACATCCGGCGTTTTGCCATCGAAGACCCCCGCGGCTTTCTGGCAGCCTACAAAACCGGCGCCGTGCTCGATGAGATTCAACGTGCGCCCGATCTGCCCTCTTACCTCCAGGCCATGGTCGACACCAGGGGCGCACCGAGCCAATTCATCCTCACCGGCAGTCAACAGTTTGAGCTGATGACCCAGGTCAGCCAGTCCCTGGCCGGACGAACTGCTTTGCTGCGGCTGCTGCCGCTGACCTTGGCCGAAGTGGCATCGGTTCGAACCCTCGACCCACAAGACCCATTGGCGCTGCCCACCTGTCTTCTCAACGGGTTTTACCCTCGAGTACACGATCAAAAGCTGCAGCCCTCCCAAGCCATGGGCGACTACTTTGCCACCTATGTCGAACGCGACTTGCGGCAACTGGCCGCCGTGCAAGACCTGCGCCTGTTTGAACGCTTCGTCCGCCTGTGCGCCGGCCGCATCGGCCAGCTGATCAACCTCAGCAGCCTGGCCAACGACGCCGGAGTTTCGCAGCCCACGGCGCGCGCCTGGCTGGACTTGCTGCAAACGAGCTTCATCGTTCATGTGCTGCCGCCGTGGTTTGTCAACAGCAGCAAGCGCCTCATCAAATCGCCCAAGCTCTACTTTTGCGACACCGCCCTGGCCTGTTGGCTGCTCGGGCTGCGCACACCCGAGCAGGTGCAGCGTGATCCGCTGTGGGGCGCCCTGTTCGAAAATTTCGTGGTCATGGAGGCGCTGAAAGACCGCTTCAATCAAGGCGAGCACAGCCCACTGCACTTCTACCGCGACGCCGAAGGCAACGAGGTGGACCTGCTCATGCCGGTGGGCAGACAGCTGCACGCCATTGAGATCAAGGCCGGGGCCACGGTCAACCCGGATTACTTCAAGGGGCTCAAGCGCTTTGACGCGCATCATCCCCACAGTCTCAGCAGCGGCTGCGTGGTCTTCGGCGGCGATGTGTCTCAGCCGCGCTCACCCTGGCCGGTGCATTCCTGGCTGACCCTGGCTGAGGCTCATCGGCGCCTTGAATAAGGCTTGCGTCCTCACGCTGGGCGTGTGGTCGCACACGCGGTGCGCCACATGTCCGCCCCTCATTGCTCACTGGGTATGAGCGCGCCGAGATCGGTCACCCCGATATCCACCCCCGCCTGAAACAGCAAGGTGCTGGCCTGCCCGCGGTGGTGGGTCTGGTGGTTAAAGAAGTGCTGCAGCAGAAGGCCGAAGTTCTTCGCCTGGCTTTGGCCCAAGGTGTCGGTGTAGCGGATCAGGCTGGCCAGATGCTGGGGCTCAACCTGGCCAGCCAGAGCAGTCACGAGGTCATCGGTCTGGGCGCGCAAGGCCTGCAGTTCGTCGAGCGATGCAGCCATGCGCTCGGTCAGTGCGCCAGGACTGGGCAAGCCCTGCATGCGCAGCGCAGCGGGCCCCAGATGGCGCGCAAACCGATGCAGCCAGATCAAGTCGGCCGCCACGATGTGGTTGAGCGTGTCAAAAAGCGAGCCAAAAAAAGCGCCCCGCTGTGCGAACAGCGCCTCGGGCGCCAGCTTGGCGGCGGCCTCATAGAGCCGCAGGTTCATCCAGCGGTTGTACTGGGCCATGAAAATGCACAGTGAGGGGGTCATTGGGAGCCCAAGGGTGTTCAGGGGCCACCGTTGATGAGCGGCAGCTTGTCCTTGCACAAGTCGTTGATGCTGTGCCTGGCGCCTTGGTCAAGCACAGCGGTATTCGATGATCGGAAATGTAACTGAAGGCCGATCCAAGTTTGGATGCGCCTGGCGTTGACAGGCGACCCAAGGGGCGAGGCCCAGCCTCCACAAATTCCCGCACGCCCCACATTCAAAAAATTCACCCGGCGGTGTGCAACGCCGGTTTACCATCGCCGCCCATGGACTCCCAAAGCCAACACCTCATCGACGCGGTGCGCGCGGCAGCTGCTGATGGCCGACGCTTGCGCCTGCGCGGCGGCGGCACCAAGGACTTCTGGGGCGCACCCCTGCAAGGCGAGGTGCTCGACACCCGCTCGTATGCCGGCATCGTCAGCTACGAGCCCAGCGAGCTGGTCGTCACGGCCCGCTGCGGCACGCCGCTGGCTGAACTGGAGGCCGCGCTGGCCGATAAGGGCCAGGCCCTGGCCTTTGAGCCGCCGCACTTTGGCCCGGGCGCCACCGTCGGCGGCATGGTCGCTGCCGGTCTGTCGGGGCCAGCGCGCGCCAGCGTGGGCGCGCTGCGCGACTTTGTGCTGGGTGTGCGGCTGATCAACGGCCAGGGGCAAGACCTCACCTTTGGCGGTCAGGTCATGAAGAATGTGGCCGGCTATGACGTCTCGCGCCTGTTGGCGGGCAGCTGGGGCACGCTGGGCCTGATCACCGAGGTCTCGCTCAAGGTGCTGCCGGTGGCCCCCGCCGAAGCGACGCTGATGTGCGCGGGCATCAGCCAGAAAAAGGCTCTGGACCTGCTGCACCGCTGGGGCGGGCTGCCTCTGCCCTTGAACGCCAGCGCCTGGGTGCACGACGGCACCGCCGAGCCGGGTGACGACTACCTGTTTGTGCGCCTGCGGGGCGCGGTGGCAGCGGTCGAGGCGGCCGTCGCGAGCATGGGCGACGATGCGCGGGCGCTGGGCGCCCGGGTGCTGCGTATGGACCCGCGGGAAGCAGCGCAGGACTGGCGCGCCAGTGGCGAGCAGACCTTGCCCTTCTTTGATCCGCCGGCTGAAGATCTGTGCCTGTGGCGCCTCTCGGTGCCGCAAACGGCTGCGGTCATCGATCTGCCGGGTGCCAGCGCGGGCGCGCAGTACATCGAATGGCAGGGTGCGCAGCGCTGGCTTTGGGCGCCGGCCTCGGCAGCGGCCGCCTTGCGCCAGGCGGCACAGGCCGCCGGCGGTCATGCCACGCTGTTTCGCGCCAGCCGGCTGGGCGGCGACAAGCAGGCCGGCACCAGCAGCCCGATGGAGGCGGTCCAGCAGCGCATCGCGCGCGAACTGCAAAAACAATTTGACCCGCAAGGCGTGTTCGCCACGGGCCGCTTGGGCTTTTGAGGAGCGACCATGCAAACCCACCTGGCGCCCCAGTACCAGAACACGCCCGAAGGCCAGCAGGCTGAGGCGATCTTGCGCAAGTGCGTGCACTGCGGCTTTTGCACCGCCACCTGCCCCACCTACCAGCTGCTCGGCGACGAACTCGACGGCCCGCGCGGGCGCATTTACCTGATCAAGCAGGTGCTCGAAGGCGAGCAGCCCACGCGCAAGACACAGCTGCACCTGGACCGCTGCCTGACCTGCCGCAACTGCGAAAGCACCTGCCCCAGCGGCGTGCAGTACGGACACCTGGTCGACATCGGCCGCAAGATCGTCGACGAGCAGGTGCCGCGACCGGCCGGCGAAAAGGCCGTGCGCTGGGCGCTCAAGGAGGGCCTGCCCTCGCCCCTGTTTGCACCGGCCATGAAACTCGGTCAGGCCGTGCGCGGCCTGCTGCCGGCCACGCTCAAGAACAAGGTGCCCGAGGCCAGAGCGGCGGGCCCATGGCCCACGCGCCAGCACGCCCGCAAGGTGCTGATGCTCCAAGGCTGCGTGCAGCCGGCCATGGCGCCCAACATCAATGCCGCCACGGCGCGTGTGCTCGATGCCTGCGGCATCCAGGGCGTGATCGCGCCGGAGGCCGGCTGCTGCGGCGCGGTGAAGTTTCACCTCAACGACCAGGCCGGCGGGCTCGAGCAGATGCGCCGCAACATCGACGCGTGGTGGCCGCTGGTCGAAGCCGGCGAGGTCCAGGCCATCGTGATGAACGCGTCGGGCTGCGGCGTGACGGTCAAGGAGTATGGGCACCACCTGCAGCACGATGGCGCCTACGCGGCGAAGGCCGAGCGCATCAGCGCGCTCACGCGCGACTTGAGCGAGCTGCTGCCCGAGCTCGTGCCCATGCTCAAGAGCCGTCTTGACGGCGCCGCTGCCTCCAAGCTGGCCTACCACCCGCCTTGCACGCTGCAGCACGGCCAGCAGCTGCGCGGCGGGGTCGAGCAGCACCTGGGCGCCCTGGGTTTTGACGTGGCCACCGCCCGCGTCGAGCCGCATTTGTGCTGCGGCTCAGCCGGCACCTATTCGGTGTTGCAGCCTGAGCTGGCCTACGCGCTGCGCGAGCGCAAGCTCGGCCACCTGAGCGAGCAGCGCCCGCAGACCATCGTCTCGGCCAACATTGGCTGCATCACCCACCTGCAAAGCGGCACCGACACGCCGGTGCGCCACTGGGTCGAAGTGCTCGACGAGGCGCTGGCCAAGCAGGCGGGCTGAAGGGGGCTAGCCGACCTGAAGCGGCCGCCCCAGCCGGCCGCGCAGATCAGCCCACGTGCTGGGCAAAAAACGCCAGCGTGCGCTCGCGGGCGAGCTTGGCTGCCGGCGCATCCCAAGAGCCGCGCTGGTCGCAGTTAAAGCCGTGGTCGGCAGCGTAGACATGCACCTGGGTGCCGGGCTGCGCCTTCGCAAAAGCCTGCACCGAGTCCATCGGGATCCAGTGGTCTTTCTCGCCAAAATGGGCCATCACCGGGCACAGGGGCTTGCGCGCCGCCTCGGCCGGCGTGGTCACGCCGCCACCGTAGTAGGGCGCGGCAGCGCTCACGCCTTTGACCAGACAGGCCGTGCGCCAAGTGAGCAAGCCGCCCCAGCAATAGCCGACCACGCCGACCTTGCCGGCGCGACTGGCGTAAGCCACCGCCGCCTCGATGTCGGCCATCACGCCCGGTGCAGGCAGGGCTTCGGCCGCCGATTTGAGCGCTATGCCGGCGCCCATGTCGTCAGCGGTGTAGCCCAGCTCCACGCCCTGCTTGACGCGGTGAAAAGCGGCCGGTGCCACCGCCAGATAACCGTCGGCCGCGTAGCCATCGGCCACCGCGCGAATGTGCGAGTTGACGCCAAAGATCTCCTGCAGCACCACCACGGCGCCGCGGGCCTTGCCTGCAGGTTCGGCCACATACGCGGGAAAACTCAAGCCATCGGCCGCCGAGAGATTGATGAACTGACCCATGTGATTCGCCCTTTCATGAGGATCGTGAATTGCCGGTACGGGCCGTGGCCCCTACCGGGGCACACCGCCGCGCTTTCATTGTGCCGCGAGTCGACGCTGCAGGAAATCGAGCCGGTCTTGGCCCCAAAAAATCTCACCTTCGACCACATAGCTGGGCGCGCCAAAAACGCCCGCTGCAATCGCGCCAGCCGTGTGGGACTCATAAACCTGCTGCACCTGCGGGCTGCGTGCCTGCTCGAGCCAGGCCGCCGGCAAGCCCTGCTCGGCCAGCAACTGGGCCAGGGTCTGGGCGTCGGCAATGTTGCGATCTTGCTGCCAGACAGCGCGAAAGATCGCCCCGCCGAGGGCCAGCGCCGCCTGGCTGCCGCCTTCAATGCTGGCGGCAATGATGAGCCGGCCCGCATCGTCAGCGGCCACCGGAAAAAAGCGCGGCTGCAGCTTCATGGGCACACCCAGATGCGCGCTGAAACGGCGCAGCTCCACCAGCCGGTAGGCCTGGCGCTGAGGCGCCCGCTTGGCCAGAGGCAGGCCTCCGGAGGTCGCAAAGATTTGGCCGAAGTCGGCCGGCATCACACGCACCTGCGCACCGGCCGCCTCGGCCATGTGCACGAAGCGATCGTGGCCCAGATAGGTCCAGGGGCTTTGGGCCGTGAAGTAGTAGTCGATCGTCAGCATGGCACTCCTGCTGACCGGCCAGATGCGGCCGGTTCACTGGGCGATTCTGTCAGAGGCCGCTGCGGCGTGCCGAATCGGACGGGGTTTGACACAATGGCCCACGCGGGACGCCCGCGCACCGCATCGATCTGACCGGGCACACGACCATGAGCGACCCTGTTTTTGACTACATCATCGTTGGCGCCGGCACCGCCGGCTGCCTGCTGGCCAACCGACTCAGCGCAGACCCGAGCAAGCGGGTGCTGCTGATCGAGGCCGGACGCAAAGACGACTACCACTGGATCCATATTCCGGTGGGCTACCTGTACTGCATCGGCAACCCCCGCACCGACTGGCTCTACAAGACCGAGCCGGCGCAAGGACTCAATGGCCGGGTGCTGCGCTACCCACGCGGCAAGGCACTCGGTGGCTGCTCGAGCATCAACGGCATGATCTACATGCGCGGCCAGTCGCGCGATTACGAGCACTGGGCCGACCTCACCGGCGAGGACGCCTGGCGCTGGCAGCAGGTGCTGCCCGACTTCATGCGCCACGAGGACCACTACAAGCTCGATGCCGGCGCGCCCGATGCCGATTTTGCTGCGGTGCATGGCCACAAAAGCCAGCCAGGCGCAGGCGGTGAATGGCGGGTGGAAAAGCAGCGTCTGCAGTGGGACATCCTCGATGACTTTGCGCAGGCCGCGCAGCAGGCGGGCATCGCGGCCACCGAGGACTTCAATGGTGGCAACAACGAGGGCGTGGCCTATTTCGAGGTCAACCAGCGCAAAGGATGGCGCTGGAACACGGCCAAGGCCTTTTTGCGGCCGACCTGCTACGGACGGCCCAACTTCGAGATGTGGACCAGCGCCCAGGTCAGCGAGCTGCTGCTCGAGTCGCAGGCCGACGGCCAGCCGCGCTGCACCGGCGCGCGCGTGTGGACCGGCGCGCAAAGCGTCGACGCACGGCTGGCCTCCGGCGGCGAGGTGCTGCTGAGCGCCGGCAGCATCGGCTCGCCGCAAATTCTGCAGCTGTCGGGCATCGGGCCGGCCGATCTGCTGCAAAGCCTGGGCATTGCGGTGCGCCAGCACCTGCCGGGGGTGGGGGCCAATTTGCAAGACCATCTGCAAATTCGCTCCGTCTACAAGATCCGCCCGCCGCGCGGCGGCCAGGCCACGCTCAACACCTTGTCGGCCTCGCTGTGGGGGCGCGCCAAGATCGGGCTGGAGTATGCGCTGCGCCGCAGCGGCCCGATGAGCATGGCGCCCTCGCAGCTGGGCGCCTTCACCCGCTCAAGCCCCGAGCATGTCTGGCCCAACATCCAGTACCACGTGCAGCCGCTGTCGCTCGATGCCTTTGGTGAGCCGCTGCACCCCTTCGATGCCTTTACCGCCAGCGTGTGCAACCTCAACCCCACCAGCCGGGGCACGGTGCACATCCGCAGCCGCGACTTTGCCGATGCACCCCTGATCGCGCCCAATTACCTGAGCACGCCCGAAGACCGGCTGGTGGCGGCGCAGTCGCTGCGTGTGACACGGGCCATCGTGGGCCAGAGCGCGCTGGCGCGCTGGCAACCCGAGGAGTTCAAGCCAGGCGTGCAGTACCAAAGCGACGAAGACCTGGCCCGCCTGGCCGGCGACATCGCCACCACCATCTTTCACCCGGTGGGCACCACGCGCATGGGCCGCGCCGACGATCCGATGGCGGTGCTCGATCCGCACCTGAAGGTGCGCGGCGTCAGCGGCTTGCGGGTGGTCGATGCCGGCGCCATGCCGACCATCACCAGCGGCAACACCAACGCGCCCACGCTGATGATGGCGGAAAAGGCCGCCGGATGGATTCGGCAAGGCCTGTGAGCCGGGCACCCAACCCGGGTAAGTCCCAGGCCAAGCGCCTGCGGCCGGGCCTTATAGTCGCGGCCATCGCGGCAGTCGCCCAGCCAGGGCCCCGCCGCCGAGGAGCCGAGGAGACACCAGCAAACGTCTGATCCATCAGACACGCTCTTGAACCAGAGCAACGCTCGCACAGAGCCCCCATCAACAGCCCCGCCCAACAGGCAGGGCTGAAAAAGCGCCGGCAAACCCGGCGCTTTTTGCTTTTTCCGCTTGGCTTTGTACGTCAGGCACCGCAACGCCGCTGGCTTTGAGCCCGATAGGACAATCGAGTCATGGAACTGCTCTTCGTCGCCTGCGCCTCGCTGCTGGCCGGCTTCGTGGACTCGATCGTCGGCGGGGGCGGCCTGGTGCTGGTGCCGGCCTTGTTTGCCGCCTTCGCCACCGCCCATCCGGCCACCCTGCTGGGCGTCAACAAAAGCGCCTCGCTGTGGGGCACGGCGGTGGCCACCGTGCAATACGCCCGTCGGGTCAACATGCCCTGGCGCACGCTCTTGCCGGCCGGCGCTGCGGCGCTGGCCGCCTCCTTTGCCGGTGCCTGGCTGGTCACCGTGGTCTCGCCCGAATTCCTGCGCAAAGTGCTGCCCTTTGTGCTGCTGGCGGTGCTGGCCTACACCCTGGTCAAGAAGGAGCTCGGGCGCGAACATGCGCCGCGCCTGCGCGGCTGGCGCGAGGCCGCCGTGGCCAGCGCGATTGGCCTGCTGATGGGCTTTTACGACGGCTTTTTCGGACCGGGCGCCGGCAGCTTGCTGGTGTTCTTGTTCGTGCGCCTGCTGGGCTACGACTTTCTCCATGCCTCGGCATCGGCCAAGCTGCTCAACAGTTGCAGCAACTTGGCCGCGCTCAGCCTGTTTGCCTTCAAGGGTCACATTTGGTGGCACTACGCGCTGGCCCTGGCCCTGGCCAATGTGATCGGCAGCCTGCTGGGCACGCGCCTGGCGCTCAAGCACGGCTCGGGCTTTGTGCGGGCGGTCTTTGTGCTCGTGGTCAGTGCGCTCATCCTGCGCACCGCCTACGACGCGTTCTGGCGTTGAACCTCGGTGAATGCGGCCCGCGCATCATGCGGCCGGCTGCAACTGGGTTCGACTTGCCGCCTCAGTCTTGCGGGCGCACGCTGACCTCGCCGCTGTGCACCTCCTCGATGCCGCGTGGCGTCTGCACACGCAAGGCCGCCTGCGCGCTGAGCCCGCTGGCCAGGCCGCTGCGGCCATCGGAGAGCTGCACCATGCGCCCGCGCAGCACATCGCGCTGCGCAAAGCGCGGCGCAAAAGCGGCCCAGCCTTCGCGCTCAAAGCGCAGCACATCGTGCACCAGCGCACCGGCCACCGCGCCGAGCACCTGCGGCGCATCGACTGGGGCAGCCACTGGAGCATGGGCCGACGCGGCCCGAGCCAGCCAGGCCGGGGCCACGGCGGGCATCGCTCCTTGGGCGCCAGCCGGTGGCCGCCATTGCTCGGCCGGCTCATTGAGGTTGATGCCCACGCCGATGACGGCAAAGCGCGAGGGCCCGGCGCCCGCGGTCTCGATCAGGATGCCGGCGAGCTTGCCCGAGCCCAGCCACAGGTCGTTGGGCCACTTGATGCGCACGTCGGCGCCGCTGAGCTGGGCCAGGCTTTCGGCCAGGCTCACGCCGACGGCCAGCGACAGGCCCGACCAATCGGCGGGCGCCAGCGGCAGGCCAAGCGAGAAGGTTAGGCTCGATCCCGGCGGGCTGTGCCATTGGCGGCCCATGCGGCCGCGGCCGGCGCTTTGGTGCTCGGCCACCAGCAGCACCGGCTCGGTGCGGCCGGCGCGCGCACGGCGCATCAGCTCGGTGTTGCTCGAATCGATCTCGGGCAGGATCTCCACCGAAAAATCGGGCAGCCACGGCACCACCGTCTGCCAGATCTGTTCAGCCGGCCAGCGCAAGGGCGACAAGCCGGGCTGGGGCGCAGTCATCGCCGGTCAGCGGCGGCGCTTGGGCGCCAGCAAGGTGCCGCGGCAGTTGGGAGCGCCGCACCAGCACGGGTACTCGGCCTTGAGCTTTTTGGTGTAAGGCGCATCAATGACGAGGCCGTAGTCGTAAAACAGCTCTTCACCGGCCTTGATGTTGCGCAGCGCCTTGATGAACACCCGGCCCTCGTCCTCATCGGCCTCGCAATTGGGCGCGCAGCTGTGGTTGATCCAGCGCGAGGAATTGCCGCCATACTTGGCATCGATGACCCGGTTCTCGTCAATATGAAAATAAAAGGTGTGGTTGGGATCGCTCGGGTCGTGGGGATGGCGGCGCAGCGCCTCCTTCCAACTGATGATCTGGCCCACGTACTCGATCAGCACCTCGCCCTCGGCCAGGTTCTGAACCGCAAACACCCCGTTGCCGTGCACGCCCGAGCGGCGCGTCTGGATTCGGCGACCGCCAGCTGGCGGGGTTTTGCGGGAAGGGGCGGAGGGGGATGAAGACCTGTTTTGGGCCACGATGAATTTTTTGCTATGGTTGATTTGTGCAGGCGCGTGCGCGCGCCTGCGTGCGCGCGAGCCGGCATTGTAGGGGGGCCCCAGCCAGCCGCGCGCCCACTGACAAACCCACCGGCGAGCCGACCCCAGGCGCGCCCTTTGCACAAGACAAAACATGACAAGCAAAACGCTGGTGATTGCAGAAAAGCCCTCGGTGGCCCAGGACATCGTGCGCGCCCTGACGCCGACGACGGGCAAGTTCGACAAGCACGACGAGCACTTCGAAAACGAGCAATGGATCGTCACCTCGGCCGTCGGCCACCTGGTAGAGATCCAGGCGCCCGAGGCCTTTGACGTCAAGCGCGGCAAATGGAGCTTTGCCCATCTGCCGGTGATCCCGCCTTACTTTGAGCTCAAGCCCATCGACAAGACCAAGGGCCGGCTCAATGCCATCGTCAAGCTGGCCAAGCGCAAGGACGTGGGCGCCATGGTCAACGCCTGCGACGCCGGACGCGAGGGCGAGCTGATCTTTCGCCTGATCGAGCAGTACGCCAAGTCCAAGCACCCAGTCAAGCGCCTTTGGCTGCAGTCCATGACGCCAGCGGCCATTCGCGATGGCTTTGCCCAGTTGCGCAGCGACAAGCAAATGCTGCCCCTGGCCGACGCGGCGCGCTGCCGCTCGGAGGCCGACTGGCTGGTGGGCATCAACGGCACGCGCGCCATGACGGCCTTCAACTCACGCGACGGCGGCTTTTTCCTGACCACCGTCGGCCGGGTGCAGACGCCCACGCTGTCGGTGGTGGTTGAGCGGGAAGAAAAGATACGCAAGTTCGTCAGCCGCGACTATTGGGAGATTCACGCCACGTTCGAGGCAGAAAAAGGCCAGTACGCCGGCAAGTGGTTTGACCCGGCCTGGAAGAAGCCGGCCGCAGCCGAGGGCGCCGAGCCCGACCCCGAACAGCGCGCCGACCGGCTCTGGAGCGAGCGCGAGGCGCTGGCGGTGGCGCAGGCGGTGCGCGGCAAGCCCGCCCGTGTCACCGACGAGTCCAAGCCGAGCACGCAAGCCTCAGGCATGCTCTTTGACCTGACCTCGCTGCAGCGCGAGGCCAATGGCAAGTTTGGCTTTTCCGCCAAAACCACGCTGGCCCTGGCGCAAAGCCTGTACGAGCGCCACAAGGCCCTGACCTACCCGCGAACCGACTCGCGTCACCTGCCCGAGGACTACCTGCCGGTGGTCAAGCAAACCTTCGAGATGCTGGCCGACAGCGGCATGCGCCACCTGGCCCCGCACGCGCTGACCGCGCTCAACCAGGGGTACATCAAACCGAGCAAACGCGTGTTCGACAACAGCAAGGTGTCGGATCACTTTGCCATCATCCCGACCACGCAAGCGCCCTCGGGGCTCAGCGACGCCGAGCAAAAACTCTACGACCTGGTGGTGCGCCGCTTCATGGCCATCTTTTTTCCCAGCGCCGAATACCTGGTGACCACCCGCATCTCCGAGGTGCAAGGCCACCACTTCAAGACCGAGGGCAAAGTGCTGGTCAAACCCGGCTGGCTGGCCAT
>JBILGP010000269.1:0-3938 GCA_044350985.1 Polaromonas sp.
GGTGGGCTATACAGCCGCTTGGTGGTCGGCGGTGTGCTGCTGGCCGCTGGCAGCGCCTCGCGCATGGGCCGCAAACCCAAGGCCTTGCTCGAACTCGGGGGCGTGCCTCTGATCCGGCGCCAGCTCATCGCGCTGTCGGGCGCCGGCCTCGATGAGTTGGTGGTGGTGCTCGGGCACCATGCCGAGCACCTTGAGCCCCTGGTGCGCGACTTTCCGGTCACGCTGGTGCGCAACCCGCAGCCCGACCAGGGCCAGGTGTCATCTCAGCGCCTGGGACTGCAAGCGCTGTCGGGCAAACTCGACGCAGTGATCGTGGCCCTGGCCGATCAACCCTTGGTCGGCGAGCAAGACTACAACGACCTGATCGGCGCCTACAAGAAACGTCCCGAAGGCACCGCAGTGGTTGTGCCCACCGTCGGCGGCCTTCCTGGAAACCCGGTGATGTTCAGTGCCGATGTCTTGCAGGCGGTGCTTGCCGGTCAGGCCCAGCTCGGCTGCAAGCAGTGGCAGGCGCAAAACCCGCAGGCGGTGCACCACTGGGCCACCCCGAACAAGCGCTATCGGCAAGACGTAGACAGCCCAGAGGACATCGAACAGCTCGCGCAGCAGACCGGCCACCGACTGCGCTGGCCAGCGGCCTGGCAGGACGACGCGCCCCAAGCGGCTTGAACCTCAGGACGGCCCACATGGGGCTGAGGGCAAGAACAAAAAAGCGACCCCGGTGCAAACACCGCAGGTCGCCTGGTGGCACAAGAAAGCCGGCCCGGTGGGGCCGAGCGGTCTTTAGAAGGTGTACTTGATGCCAGCGACGAGGGCGTCTTTGCCCAGGTACTTGTTGGTGGTACCGAGGGTGTAAAAGGTTTTCCCTGCATTGGTGCCAACGGCCATCAGCGATGCGCTGAGCCCTTTGCCCAGGTCTTTTGCCAGAGTCAAGGAGTAGTCGGTGTAGGAGCCGCCCGAGGCAGCGTTCTTAATTGACTGGCGGCCCACATGCGGCGTCAAGGCAAATCCGTTACCCAAATCGATTGCTGCACTGAGGTCGAGGTAGTAGCTGCCATCGCTGTTTTGGTTACCGAAGGTGTCGGTCAGCGAGTGCGAGTACTTGGCGGTAAACAGCCCGAGCGTCACTGCGCCATAAATTTCTGTGGTGTTGGCGTTGACCGTCAGGCCTTTGTTGCCGATGTATTGGTACCGAAGCACGCCGACGTCATAGCTCACGCCCGCGGCGCTGCCCTTGTAGCCGCCGTACAGATCGAGTTCGGTCGATCCATCCGTGACCCCAGGCGTGGTGTCCTTGATCCACTTGATCGTCGAACCCCAGGCGCCAACATAAAAGCCGCTCTTGTCGGCGTAGTCGACGCCGGCCTGCACGGCAGGCTTCAGACGCGACTGAGAAATGCCGCGGTAACGGTAATCGGTGACCACGCCGGCATTGAAAGACAAGCTGGACTCAGGAGCCGCTTGCGCGATGGCGCCTGTTGAGGCCAGCAAAGATGCACCGGCCAACAAAATCGGGAAAGACAGTTTTTTCATGGAAGGCTCCTGCAAAGGTTCAAGAAGATGACAAGACCTTGTTAGCAGAATGTGTGCCCGGCCCAAACCCCCACATAAAGTCCGCAACCGAGACTGTTTGCACCTTAACGGTGCAGACGCTTAAGGGTTTGCACCAAGACCATGAATCCCTCCTTAATTGGGGTCAGACCCCAATTTCTCGAGACCCCAATTTCTCGCGCGGTGTTCGACTTCCTGGCGCGCGAGCTGACAGCGGCACTGGCGGGGGAGCCGATCGGCTGCGAACGCAGGCGACAGGTGCTTTGCTCAGTCCTGTGTTAGCGTTCAAAGCCGCTATCGAGCAACCTTGCTCGCTGCCCACCCGCTTGACCTGGAGGTTCAACCATGCCTTTGTCTCCCCTGCGCCATCACCTGATCGCTGCCCTGGTCGGCCTGAGCTGCGTCAGCGCCAGCGCCAACACGTTCACCTGGTCCTCCAGCCTGGATGCCTTGTCGATGGACCCGCATTCGACCAACAACAGCTTTACCAATGCGTTCGTGAGCAACATCTACGAAGGGCTGGTGCGGTTTAACGAAAAGCTGGAAATCGAGCCGGCCCTGGCCGTCTCGTGGCGATCGCTGAGCCCGACGGTCTGGCGCTTTAACCTGCGCCAAGGGGTCAAGTTTCACAACGGCGAGAGCTTTGACGCCGACGATGTGGTGTTCTCGTTTGCGCGGACCAACACGCCTGGCTCCTTGGTCAAGGGCAACCTCAGCGACATCAAAGAGGTCCGCAAGGTCGATGCCTTCACGGTCGACGTCGAGACCCGGGGGCCTCTGCCGATCGTGGCCAACGCGCTGATTCAGTTGCTGATCATGGACAAAGGCTGGTCCGAAACCAACAAAGCCACCGAGGCCAGCGATCTGGGCAACAAGGCCGAGAACTTTGCCAACCGAAACACCAATGGCACGGGCCCCTTCAAGCTGGTGTCCCGAGAAATCGACACGCGCACCGTGCTGGCGCCGCACGCCAACTGGTGGGACAAGCCCAAGCACAACCTCACCGAGGTTCGCTTCGTGCCCATCCGGGCCGATTCGACCCGCACGTCCTCGCTGGTCAGCGGCGCACTCGATGCCTCGATCAGTGTGCCGCTGCAAGACGTGGCGCGGCTGCAGGCCAGCGGCACCATCGAGGTGGTGCAAGGCCCCGAGCTGCGCACCATCTTCTTTGGCTTCGACCAGTTCCGCAACGAGCTGCAATACAGCGACGTCAAGGGCAAGAACCCTTTCAAGGACCTGCGGGTGCGCAAGGCGGTCTACCAAGCGATCGATATCGAGACCATCAAGCGAACCGTGATGCGCAATGTGGCTTGGCCCTCGGGCACGGTGCTCTCGCCCAGCCTCAACGGGGCGCCGACATCGCTCAACCGGCGCCTGCTGCCCTACAACCCAGATGCCGCGCGCGCCTTGCTGGCAGAGGCCGGCTATCCCAACGGGTTTACGGTCGGGCTGCTGTGCCCCAACGACCGCTACGTGTTTGACGAAGCGATCTGCCTGGCCAGCGCGGCGATGCTGGCACGCGTGGGCATCAAGACCAACCTCATGATCGAGCCGGCCTCCAAGTGGAGCATTCGACTCAATGCCAACGACGCCTCCATGTACATGGTCGGCCACGCCGGGCTGCCCATGGCCGACTCCTACGGTCTGCTCAAGGACGTGGTGGCGACCAAGCAGGGCAAAGAGGGCTCGCTCAACGTGGGCCGCTACTCCAACCCGAAGTTTGATGCGCTCTTGCCGCAGATCGCCGCCGAGATCGACCCGACCAAACGCAACAAGCTCATTGAAGAGGCGGTGACGCTCGAGCGCAACGACGTCTCGCACGTGCCGCTGCACCAGCAACCGATCACCTGGGCCGCCAAAAAGGGGATCAGCATGTCACAGGCACCGGACAACCAGTTGCGGCTGTGGCTGGTGCGGGTGGGCAAGTAAGTGGACCGGACAGAGCGCGAGACGGTCGACCTGCTCATTGAGCGGGGCACCGTCATCACCCTCGATGCCCAGCGGCGCGTGATTGAAGATGGCGCCGTTGCCGTCAGAGGCACCGACATCGTGGCCATTGGCCAGACCGCCGATTTGCGCAAACGCTACACGGCCGCGCGCACGCTCGATGCGCACCGAAAAGCCGTCATGCCCGGGCTGATCGACAGCCATGCCCATGCCGGCCACGGCATGCTGCGCACCATGGGCGCAGGCAGCACCGACGCCTGGATGGAGGCCTGCGGCGTGATTTACACCGGCGCCTCCGACACCCATTTCTGGCAAGCCGAAGCGGCGCTGGCCTCACTGGAGCGGCTCAAGGCCGGCGTGACCACCGGGGTGTCACTGTTTGGCGGCGGGGACTCGGTGATGCGGGTCGATGACCCCAAGTACGCCCGCGCCCACTGCGA
>JBILGP010000270.1:0-3905 GCA_044350985.1 Polaromonas sp.
GGAAGGCTGGGTGTACGTGCTGCCGCAGCGCGGCACGCGGGTGTCGCTGCTGAGCCTGGCTCGCATACGCGAAGCGCTGTTTGTGCGCGAAGCGGTCGAGAGCCATGGGCTGCGGCGCCTGCTCGATACTCAACCGGATGAGTCGGCCTGGACTCAGCTGGATGCGTGCATCGCCGTGCAGGAGCAGGCGCTCAAGGCCGAGCAGCTTGAGGCGACCCTGAGCGCCGATGCCCAGTTCCATCGCACCTTGCTCGATTTGTGCGGCATGGGGGCGGTCTGGCCCGTGGTCGCACAAGCGCGCGACATGCACCAAAGGGTGCGCGCCATCGCACTGCCCGAGTTGCAAAGCGGCCGGCAGGCCCTGAGCGACCACCGCGCCATCGTGCGCGCGCTGCGCAAGCGCGATGTGTCGGCGGCCGTGGCTGCGATGGCCCGTCACCTGCACCACAACGATGTGCTGGTGAAGAAAATTGCCGCTTTGCACCCAGAATACTTTGAACCTAAATCCGGCAGTTGACCGCTCAATTCCTCCCAAAAGATCTTGTTGTGAATGACCTTTTCGCCCTTATCAAACCTCACCTTTTGGGTGAGTCCGCTACGCATCCGATTGCACGGCTGCAGGGCGCGCTGGCTTCGTTGCTCGTCGTTGCAGGGGGCGATCCTGCGGCCTCCTCGCGCCTTGCCAGCACGCCCCGCAGCCCCACACTCGGGCGCGTTCAACTGCCGGATTTCGGTTGAAGGACCTGCCGATGTTGACCGTATCATTTGAAGTGCTGCACGATCGCTTCGCCCGGCTCGCGCTGGGCAATGTCCATCTGGAGCGGCTCTACACCGGCTGCCGCTGGTCTGAGGGGCCGGTGTATGTGCCGGCGGGGCGCTACCTGCTGTGGTCCGATATTCCCAATGACCGCGTCATGCGCTGGAACGAGTCCGACGGATCCGTGTCGGTGTTTCAGGCCCCCGCCTTCAACGCCAATGGGCACACGCTCGATCGCCAAGGGCGGGTGATCACGTGCGAGCATCGCGGCCGCTGCGTCTCGCGCATCGAGCACGATGGCAGCCGTACCGTGCTGGCCTCGCACTTCAACGGGCGGCGCCTAAACTCACCCAACGATGTGGTGGTCAAGTCTGACGACAGCATCTGGTTCACCGACCCCACCTACGGCATTGACTCCCACTACGAAGGCGATGCGGCCACCTCAGAGATCGGCGCCTCGCAGGTCTACCGCATTGATGCGCAAAGCGGGCAGGTCAGCGCCGTGATCGATCACATCGAAAAGCCCAACGGGCTGGCGTTCTCTCCCGACGAAAAAACCCTCTACGTGGTCGACACGGGTGTCTCGCATCGCCCAGAAGGCCCGCGCGACGTGCGCCGCTATGCGGTGTCGAGCGACGGGCGCACCGTGCAGGGCAAGGGCCAGTTGCTGGCCAGCGCCACTGTGGGGCTGTTCGATGGGCTGCGGGTCGATGTCGAGGGCAATCTTTGGCTCGGCGCGGGCGACGGCGTGCACTGCCTCAGTCCCGAGGGCGAATTGATCGGCAAGATCCGGGTGCCGGAGGTGGTGGCCAATGTGTGCTTTGGTGGCCCCAAGCGCAACCGCCTGTTCATCTGTGGCACGCAGTCTCTCTATTCGATTTACGTGCGCACCACCGGCGCGAGCTGGCCCGCCGCCTGAGACCAAGTTTTTCGGCCCATCGGCGCGTCGATGCGCTCAGGCCGCCTCGTCGACCACGGTGTTGCGCAGCACCCCGATGCCGCTGACCTCGACCTCGAGCACGTCGCCGGCTTTCATGAAAACCTGCGGATCGCGCCGGTGTCCCACACCGCCCGGCGTGCCGGTCGAGATCACATCACCCGGCTCGAGCGCGCAGATGCCCGAGACATAGGCGATTAGCTCGGCCAGATCCCAGGCCATCAGGTCAAAGCCGCTGTGCTGCATCGACTGACCATTGAGGCGCGTGCTCAGGACCATTTTCTTCGGATCGCCCAACTCGTCGGGCGTGACCAGCCAGGGGCCAAATGAGCTGCTGGCGTCAAAGTTCTTGCCCGCCGTCACGCTGTGTTTTTGGTAGTCGCGCACCGAGCCGTCCATGACGATGCTGTAGCCGCCGATATGCGCCATGGCCTGCGCCGCCGGGATGTGGCGCCCGCCTTTGCCGATGACGATGGCCACCTCGCCCTCGAAGTCGAAGCGATCGGACAGGCGCGGCCTGACGATGGGCTGGCCGTGACCGACCAGCGACTGCGGGTGCTTGCTGAACATATTGGGGTGGGTCAGGTCCTCTTTGCCCGCCTCGAGCTGGTGGGCCTTGTAGGCCCAGCCCAGGGCAAACATGCGCATGTCGCGGCGCGGGTTGACCGGCAGGTACAGCAGCTCATCGAGCTGGGCATCGGCTGGGCCCTGGCCCAAGGCCCCGACGATCTCTCGGGCCCGTGCGAGCCCGTCGGTCTCCAGCAGTGCGATCAGATCGGGGCAACTCGCGCCCAGGCGAGCGCCGAGGTCGACAAACCCGCTGCCAACGATTGCGCCAAAAGTCTTTTTGCCACGCAGCTCTACGCTGGCCAGTTTCATGGTGAGGTCCTCCTGATGATGTGCAAGCATAAGATCTTTTTCGCTCGCTTGCCGGCGTGCGCCAGCAGCCGGCGGTGCGGGTAAATGCCAGTTGCCGCGATCTCGCAGCTTCATAGACTGCATCTTCAAAGCCATTGATTAACAGGAGGAGACGATGAACACGAGCATGAACAGGCGGCAGTGGGCTGTGGCCACCGGCGGCGCCCTGCTGACCGGGGCGGCCGGCGCGCAGGACTTTCCCAACAAGCCGATTCGCATCGTGGTGCCGCAGGCCCCGGGCGGCGGCACCGACATCCTGGCGCGCAACCTGGCCGCACGCATGACCGAGCTGCTCAAGCAGGGCGTGGTGGTGGAAAACCGCACCGGTGCGGGCTCTCTTGTGGGCACTGAATTTGTCGCACGCGCGCCGGCCGACGGCTACACCTTGCTCATGGGCGGCATCTTCAACATGGTGATGAACAAAGCGCTGGTCAAGAACCTGTCTTACTCACCCGAGAACGATTTTGTCAGCCTGGGCTTTGTATCGGCCTACCCCTTTGTGCTGCTGATGCGCCCCGACCTGCCCATCAACAACCTGGCCGAGTTGGCGGCCTATGCCAAGGCGCGGCCCGGCAAGATGAGCTACGGCTCGGGCGGCATGGGCACTTTGCAGCATGTCTGGGGCGCCATCCTCACCAGCAGCCTGGGGCTTGACATGATCCATGTGCCGTTCAAAGGCGCGGCGCCGGCGCATCAGGAGATGATGGCCGGTCGGCTCGACATCATGTTTGACAACATCTCGGCGGCCAAACCGCATATTCAGGCCGGCCGGCTCAAAGGCCTGGTGGTTTCGTCGGCCCAGCGCAGTACGCAGCTGCCCAACATCCCCACCGTCAACGAAACCGGATTGGCCCGCTTTGAAGGCGAGAGCTGGTTTGGTGTGTTCGCCCCGGCCGCCACGCCAGCGCCTGTGGTCGCCCGGCTGCGCGAGACGCTGGCAGGCATCAACCGCGAGGCCGAGTTTTTGGCCCGCGTCGAGCGCGATGGTGGGCGCATGCTCAACATCGCACCGGCCCAGCAGCAAACCTTCTTGCGCGAAGAGATCGACCGCTGGGTGGGCTCGGTCAGCCGCTACAAGGTCTCGGCCGACTGAGGCGAGCGCTTCTGCCGTGGGAGCCGCGACCTCGCGGCGATGGCGTCGCGTTTACCGGCCGGCCGAGCGCACCTGCTCGATCTGCTGGGCCATGTCCTGTTGCCACTGGCTCATGGGCTTGAGTCCGGGCTTGCCCTGAACATGGGCGGCCGTGGCCGCATGAATCGCCTCATCGCTCTGGTCCAGATTCAGCGGCTCCA
>JBILGP010000271.1:0-3903 GCA_044350985.1 Polaromonas sp.
GCATCGGGCTCGACCACGCGCTGTGCCCCTACCACCTCGGCCACGACATGCTGGCCTGGTCCGATGTGGTGGTGGGCGACTACCACCACTGGTTTGACAGCCACGCCGTGCTCTACAGCCTGAGCAGCGCGCGCCAGTGGCAGGTGGCGGTGCTGGTGGACGAGGCGCACAACCTGGTCGAGCGAGGCCGGCAGATGTACAGCGCCGAGCTCGACGACTCGGTCATTGATGGCGCCACCGCGGGCGCACCGGTTGCGCTGCGGCAAGACCTCGCACGCTTGCGCCGCCACTGGCGTGCCTTAAGCCGGGATGCGGCGCCCTACAGCGTGCTGCCCCAACTGCCGCCGGCTCTGCTGGCTGCAATGCAGCACGCACGCGGGGCCGTCATCGCCTGGCAAAGCGAGAACCCGACGCAGCCGGCTGCACCGCTGCAGCGCTTGGTGCACGCGCTGGGCAACCTGCTGCAGCGCCTGGCCAGTTTGGATGCGCACAGCCTCATCGATCTGAGCGTGCAGCCGGGCCGCGCAAAGGGCCGGGCGCAGGCCACGCTGTGCGTTCGCAATGTGGTGCCCGCGCCCTTTCTTGAGCCACGTCTTCGGGCTGCCCGTTGCTGCGTGCTGTTTTCGGCCACGCTCACACCGGCCGAGCACTACGTGCAGATGCTGGGCCTGCCCGAGGACACGCTGCGTCTGGATGTGGCCGGGCCGTTTCACGCCGGGCAGCTCGAGGTTCGCGTGCTCCAGGGGGTGTCGACCCGCTGGGCCGACCGCAGCCTGAGCCTGCCAGCCCTGGTTGGCGTGATGGCGGCGCAATGGCAGGCGCGAGAGGGCAAATACCTCGCGTTTTTCAGCAGCTTTGACTATCTGCAGCAAGCCAGCGCGGCGCTGCAGCAGTCTCACCCGCAGTTGCCGCAGTGGCAGCAAAGCGCGCGCATGAGCGAGGCCCAGCAACAGGCTTTTGTCGAGCGCTTTCGATCAGGGCCGCCAGGCATAGGCTTTGCCGTCCTCGGCGGCTCGTTTGCAGAAGGCATCGACCTGCCCGGCCCACAGCTCATCGGCGCCTTCATCGCCACCTTGGGCCTGCCCCCAATCAATCCGGTCAATGAGCAATTTCGAAAGCGCATGGAGCAGTTGCTGGGACGCGGCTATGCGCATGCCTACCTCTATCCCGGCCTGCGCAAGGTGGTGCAAGCGGCCGGCCGGGTGATTCGCAGCCAGAGCGATCAAGGCGTGCTCTGGCTGATGGACGAGCGGTTTGCTCAAGCCCAGGTGCGCGCTTTGCTGCCCCCCTGGTGGCATCTGGAGGTCATTGAATCGCCCGATGGCCCGGCAGCGGTCGGGCCCTGATCTCGAAGCGATCGTCGTCTGCGCTAAAGCCGTCGAGGTCCTGGGCCTCTACGTCGGCGTCGGCGTCGTTTTCGGCGCCAGTCTCGTCTTGCGCCAGCTCCGCGACATCGGCCGTGGTGTCGATCAAGTAAGGATCGTCCAGGGCTGTCTCAGCCCCCTGCGTCACGGGCCGCTCGATCGAGCCGGCCAGGCGCACCAGATGGTCGGGCAAGATATCGGAGCCTTGCACCAGCAGGCCCTCGCTCAACGGGTCCTCTCCCGTTCCCGTCGAGTCGCTGTCACCGGCCAGGGCTTGGCGGTTGCGCGTGCCCAGGCTGTCGCTGCCGCTGTCACTGCTGTCGCTCGGTCCAAGGCTGGCCAGATCCGCTCCTGCGGGCTGACGGGGTGCACGGGCACCTCCTGTGAGGGTGGTCATGGGGCGTTCTCCTTCATGGGTTGAGGCCATCGAAATCGGACCCGACGCACGCGCTGTGCGGCTGCGGCGCCCGATCCGATCCAAGCCACTGTGTCCGAAGTCCCACGCCGACTCTGTAGGCCAACCTCGACGCATGTGGCGATGCGCGCGCCCGCCCTGGCTCGGGCCTCTTGCCCGACAGAAGCACAAAAAAAGGGGCTTGCGCCCCTTTTGATGCCTCCTGCAGCGACTCTGGGGTCGCCTTGCGCGGGTTGCCGATGAGATGGCCGCGCTTTAGGCCGGGGCCGAGCCTTCAGCCGACTTGCGCCGCCCCGCCCGCCCGCCTTTGCGGCCGGCCTCTCGGGCTTCTGCCGAATTGAACTCATGGGCCCTGCCACTGGCGTGGGCCGCCTTGCCGCCAAGACTGGCGATCTCGCGCTGGCGCTGGGGGTCCATGGACGCAAAGCCGCGCTTGGACGGCGTCTTGGTTTCGAACGGGTCGCTCATGATCAAACTCTCCTGCTGGTTGGGGTTCAACAAAACACAGCAAGACTGTAGAAAACTGCCGAGAACCTTTTAATCGGTCAACACCGATGGGCTTTGTAGGACAACGCCGCGGCCGGTCATTTATGCGATTGAGGCATATAAAAAATCAAAAAAAGTAGTTTGGCAAATGATGCGTCAACTCCAGAATCGCGCCTCACGACAAAACACCGGCCTCGGCCACACGACGATGGACTTCACCATGACGCACAAGATCTGCTGGCTCCTTGCCGCCCTCACCCTGTCCGCAGCTGGCCTGGTGCAAGCGCAGAGCAGCCTGCTCAACGTCTCCTATGACGTGGCTCGCGAGTTCTACAAGGACCTGAATGTCGCCTTTGCTGCGCATTACAAGAAAACCACCGGCCAAGACATCAAGGTCGATCAGTCGCACGCGGGCTCAAGCGCGCAGGCGCGTGCCGTGGCCGACGGGCTCGATGCCGATGTCGTGACCATGAACACCACCACCGACATCGACTTCCTGGCCGAAAAAGGCGTGGTCGACAAGGACTGGCGCAAACGCTTTGCCCACAACGCCGCGCCCACGCATTCGACCATGCTGTTTCTGGTGCGCAATGGCAACCCCAAAGGCATCAAGGACTGGGATGACCTGACCCGCCCCGGCATCTCGGTCGTGGTGGTCAACCCCAAGACCGGCGGCAACGGCCGCATGGCGTATTTGGCCGCCTGGGGCTATGCGCGAAGCAAAGGAGGCAGCGACGCGCAAGCGGCCGAATTTGTGAGCAAGCTCTACAAGAACGTGCCCGTTCTGGCCCGCGGCGGACGCGATGCCACCGGCATCTTCCTGCAGCGAGGCATCGGCGATGTGCTGGTGACCTTCGAGTCGGAGGTGGTGTCGGTCGACAGGGAGTTTGGCAGCGGCAAGGTCGATGCCATCCATCCATCGGCTTCCATCGTCGCAGAAAACCCGGTGGCCATCGTCGAGCGCACGGTCAAGAAGAAAAACACGGCCGCGCAAGCCAAAGCCTATCTGGATTTCTTGTATTCGGCCGAAGGCCAGGAGATCGCCGCACGCCACAACATCAGGCCGCACAACGAAGCGGTCTTGAAAAAACACAGCGCCGTGTTCAAACCCATCAAACTCTTTACCGTCGAGCAGTATTTCGGCTCGCTGGCCAACGCGCAGAAGGTGCACTTCAACGACGGCGGGCAGTTCGACAAGATTTTTGGTCAGCGCTAAATCATGAGCACCGCCACGCGGGTCTTGCCTGGCTTTCACATCACGCTGGGCTACACCCTGCTGTATCTCAGTTTGCTGGTATTGATTCCCCTGTCGACCCTGGTCTTGAAGACGCTCTCGCTGAGTTGGCCGCAGTTTTGGGACGCGGTGACCGCACCGCGCGTCTTGGCAGCCTATCGCTTGACCTTTGGCGCTTCGCTGATTGCCGCCACCGTCAATGCGGTGATGGGGCTGCTGCTGGCCTGGGTGCTGGTGCGCTACAACTTTCCTGGCAAAAGAATCATCGACGCCATGGTCGACCTGCCCTTCGCCCTGCCCACAGCCGTCGCAGGTATCGCACTGACGGCCTTGCTCGCAGGCAATGGATGGATCGGCCAGTACCTCGAGCCCATGGGCGTGCAGCTGGCGTTCAACCCCAACGG
>JBILGP010000272.1:0-3892 GCA_044350985.1 Polaromonas sp.
ATGCCATAGATGGCGCTGACGGTGGCCACGATCACGGTGTCGCGCCGCTCGAGCACGCTCTTGGTGGCCGACAGCCGCATCTGCTCGATGTGCTCGTTGATGGCCGAGTCCTTCTCGATGAACAGGTCGCGCTGGGGCACATAGGCCTCGGGCTGGTAGTAGTCGTAGTAGCTGACGAAGTACTCCACCGCGTTTTTGGGGAAGAACTCCCGAAACTCGCTGTAAAGCTGAGCCGCCAACGTCTTGTTGGGGGCAAACACGATGGCTGGGCGCCCCATACGGGCAATCACGTTGGCCATGGTGAAGGTTTTGCCCGAGCCAGTGACACCGAGCAGCGTCTGGAACGCCTCGCCGTCTTGCAAGCCCTCGACCAGATCGGCGATGGCCTGTGGTTGGTCCCCGGCCGGCGGGTAAGGCATGAAAAGCTGAAACGGTGAGCCGGGGAAACTGACGAATTCGCCCGACGCCTGCTGCGGTTCGGCGTTGTCGGAATCGTGTGCGAGCTCAATCTGAGGCATGGTGTTCGTCCTGGCCCGTTAAAATCGGGACAACCGGTCAGGATACGCGATCTACAAGCTCCTTGCCTGCGTGGGCAACGACGAGCCGCACCCGACTGTGGTCTGCACCGCAACCCAAACGCACTGTCCCTAGCAAAGGAAAACGATGTCTTTGTTCACCGCCGTCGAAATGGCCCCCCGCGACCCCATCCTGGGCCTGAACGAGCAATTTGCTGCCGATACCCACGCTCACAAGGTCAATCTGGGCGTGGGCGTGTACTACGACGACAACGGCAAGCTGCCGCTGCTGCAGTGCGTGCAGGCGGCCGAAAAGCGGATGGCCGAAAAGCCCAGCCCGCGCGGCTATCTGCCCATCGACGGCATCGCCGCTTACGACAGCGCGGTCAAAGCGCTGGTCTTTGGTGCGGACAGCGAGCCGGTGCGCTCGGGCCGCGTGGCCACCGTGCAGGCCATCGGCGGCACGGGTGGCCTGAAGATCGGCGCCGATTTCCTCAAGCGCCTCTCGCCTGGCGCCAAGGTGCTCATCAGCGATCCAAGCTGGGAAAACCACCGTGCACTGTTTACCAATGCCGGTTTCGCCGTCGAAGCCTATCCCTACTACGACGCGGCCAAGCGCGGCATCGACTTTGCCGGCATGCTGGCGGCGCTGCAAAACGCCGCAGCGGGCACGATCGTCGTCTTGCACGCCTGCTGCCACAACCCGACCGGCTACGACATCAGCGCGAGCCAGTGGGACGAGGTGATTGCGGCCGTCAAGAGCCGCAATCTGGTGGCCTTTTTGGACATGGCCTATCAGGGCTTTGGCCACGGCATCGCCGAAGACGGCGCGGTCATTGGCCGCTTTGTGGCGGCCGGGCTTTCGATTTTGGTGTCGACCTCGTTTTCCAAGAGCTTTAGCCTCTACGGCGAGCGCGTGGGCGCCCTGAGCGTGCTGTGCCAAGACAAGCAAGAGGCCGATCGCGTGCTCAGCCAGCTCAAGATCACGATTCGCACCAACTACTCCAACCCTCCGACCCACGGCGGTGCGATCGTCGCCACGGTGCTGGGCACGCCCGAGTTGCGCGCCCAGTGGGAGCAGGAACTGGCCGAAATGCGGGTGCGCATCAAGCAGATGCGCCACAAGTTGGTCGACGGCCTCAAAGCCGCGGGGGTCAAGCAGGACATGGGCTTTATCACGAGCCAGATTGGCATGTTCAGCTACTCTGGCCTGAGCAAAGAGCAAATGGTGCGCCTGCGCACCGAGTTCGGCGTTTACGGTACCGACACCGGCCGCATGTGCGTGGCCGCCCTCAACAGCAAGAACATCGACCACGTCTGCGCGTCGATTGCCAAGGTCGTCTAAAAGCACGCGCCGGCCCGCCCATCCTTGCAGTATCTTGACAAGCCTGTGACCGCTGCTCACAAGTTTAGAGCTCGCTCCCGCTTTTTGAAGCTCGACAACTGCTATATTGCTGCACTGCAACATGCCTAAAGCGGCACAAGGAGTTCGCCATGCTCTATCAGGTCTTTGAAACCCAGCGCACCATGATGGAGCCCTTCGTGGACTTCGCGCAGGCTGCGGCCAAGTTGTTCAGCAACCCGCACTCGCCTGCCGGTGCCCACCCCTGGGCGCAGCGCATGTCGGCGGCCTACAGCCTGATGTACCGCCTGGGCAAAGACTACGAGAAGCCCGCTTTTGGCATCACCACCGTCGAGGTCGACGGCGTGCCCGTGGCCATCCAGGAGCGGGTGGAGATCAACAAGCCGTTTTGCGAGCTGCGCCGATTCAAGCGCCTGAGCGACGATGTCCAAACGCTGGCCAAGCTCAAGCAGCAGCCGGTCGTGCTGATCGTGGCCCCGCTGTCGGGCCACTACGCCACACTGCTGCGCGATACGGTCAAGAGCATGCTCAAGGACCACAAGGTCTACATCACCGACTGGCGCAACGCGCGCATGGTGCCGCTCGACGAGGGCGACTTCCACCTCGATGACTACGTGCACTACGTGCAAGAGTTCATCGGCCACCTGCAGCACCGCTACGGCAACTGCCACGTGGTCAGCGTCTGCCAGCCCACGGTGCCGGTGCTCGCAGCGGTCTCTCTGATGGCCTCGCGCGGCGCGAAGACGCCCCTGACCATGACCATGATGGGTGGGCCCATCGATGCGCGCAAATCGCCCACCGCGGTCAACAACCTGGCCATGAACAAGAGCCACAACTGGTTCGAAAACAACGTCATCTTCCGCGTGCCCGGCAACTTCCCGGGCGCTGGTCGGCGCGTCTACCCCGGCTTCATGCAGCACGCCGGCTTTGTGGCCATGAACCCGGACCGCCATGCCAAGAGCCACTACGACTACTTCAAAGACCTGATCAAGGGCGACGGGGCCAGCGTCGAGGCGCACCGCAAGTTCTACGACGAGTACAACGCGGTGCTCGACATGGACGCGAACTACTACCTCGAAACCATCCGCACCGTGTTCCAGGAGTTCAAGCTGGTCCACGGCAGCTGGGATGTGCTCAACCGCAAGGGCGAGCCCGAGCGGGTCAGGCCGCAGGATATTCGCACCACGGCGCTGATGACCGTCGAAGGCGAACTCGATGACATCTCGGGTTCGGGCCAGACCGCTGCCGCCCACGACCTGTGTACCCAGATCGACAAGAGCATGAAGCAGCATCTCGAAGTCGAGGGTGCCGGGCATTACGGCATCTTCAGTGGCCGGCGCTGGCGAGATGCGGTCTACCCACAGGTCAAGGCCTTCATTGCCAAGGGCCAGACCCGGCTCGAGCAAGCGAGCGCGCCTGCCAAACGGGCCAAAAGCGCGGCCCCTGCAACCAAGAGCGCGCGTGCAGCGACTAAAACAGCGGCGCGTCCAACGGCATCGCGCAGCCCCCGCAAGAGTGCCGCTCGCAGCGCCAAGCTGGGTTGAATCTCACAGGCTCAGCCATGCAGGCCTTGCCCCTCGGGCCTGACACGCTGGCCGAACGAATTGACGCGGCTCTGCCGCAAACCCAATGCACCCGCTGCGGCTACCCCGACTGCCGCGCCTATGCCCAGGCCATCGCCAGCCAGCAGGCTGCCATCAACCAGTGTCCGCCCGGTGGGCAGGAGGGCATTGCCAGGCTGGCGGCCATCACCGGCCAGATCGAGCAGCCCCTGAACCCTGATCACGGTGTGCAAGCGCCACGCGCGGTTGCCGTGATCGATGAAGACTGGTGCATCGGCTGCACCTTGTGTCAGCCGGTGTGTCCCACCGATGCGATCGTCGGCGGCAACAAGCTCATGCACACGGTGATCGAGCGCCACTGCACGGGCTGCGAGCTGTGTCTGCCGGTCTGCCCGGTCGACTGCATCCGCATGGAGGTGGTCACCGAGCAAAGCGGCTGGGCGGCCTGGTCG
>JBILGP010000273.1:0-3886 GCA_044350985.1 Polaromonas sp.
GAGGCTACATCCTGCAGGACAGCCTTGGCCTCACCGTTTTGGGTGATGACCATAGGTTCACGCTGCTCTGCGAGGTGCGTCAAAACCTCGGCTGCGTTGGCTTTGAGATAGCTGATCGGCTTGACTTGTGACGAGTAGCGCATGGCAGGGCTCCGGACGTAGACAAGTCTTAATATAGTCTTTTTATGGTTCGATGAAAAGATATGAATCAGAACCAACCCTGTACCCCATCGCTGTGTAGCCACGTTGCCGCTTGTCCCACATCCGCAGCAACGCCGGATGCCCCGTGTCCACAAAGTCGATGATCCGCACGTCGTGACCTGCCCCCTTCCGGCGTACCAATCAAAAGGAAGGAAGTCCAAGCCCCCCCTTGGTTCAATTTGCACGCGGAAAAATCTTGGCAGGCGCGCGCATCGTGCGCGATGGACCGTAGAGATTTCACCCCACTGGGGGCTATCCCTGCCGCCGCCGCCCGACTTCATTGATTGCATTGCAATCATCGATTACAATTCAACCTGTCCCCGGAACTGGAGCGCCGCCATGGCCAGTATCACCATCCGCAACCTCGATGACGACATCAAGCAGCGGCTGCGCGTGCGCGCCGCCGAACATGGCCGTTCGATGGAGGAGGAGGCCCGAGACATCCTTCGCCGGGTCATGAGCGATACCGCCTGGCCACGTGACCTGGCCGCCGCGATCCGCGCCCGCGTTGCGCCAGGCGCACGAGCCGACCTCGAGCTACCCACGCGCGAACCGATGCGCGAGCCACCCCAACTCGGCCGCCAGTCTCGATGATCATCCTCGACACTAACGTCCTATCTGAACTCCTGCGGCCAGAGCCAGCCAAACAGGTTGAGCGATGGCTGTCGGCGCAGGACGGCGCGAAGGTCTACTTCACCACGATCGGCGAAGCTGAACTCCGGCACGGCGTGGCCATCCTTCCCGCGGGCAAGCGGCGCAACGCGCTTACCACCGCGATCGAGGGCCTGCTGGACGAAGACTTCCGCGATCGCGTCCTGCCGTTTGATCGTGCCGCAGCCCGGGCCTACGCCACCATCGCCGCTGCGCGTCGTGCCGCGGGCCGCCCGATCAGCCAGTTTGACTGCCAGATCGCTGCGATCGCCCGCGCGCATGAGGCCCCCGTGGCAACCCGAAACACGAGCGACTACGAGGGCTGCGGTGTCGAGTTGATCGACCCCTGGACCTATGGCGCCCGCCAATAAGCAGTCACAACCACTGACCATGCCGACGCCTACCTCTTCCAACCACTGCCTGCGCTACTGGGATCTCGCCGATCACATCCGGCAAGGTCACCACCCCGATCGACCAGCCCTTGCTGGCGGCGCTAACGCGCGCCTTCTACTGGCTGCAGCTGCTCGACGACGGCGTGGTCGCCAGCGGCATCGCGCGCCGGGAGGGGCTTCACCATTCGACGGTCAACGAGCTGCGTATCCGTCCGGCCAACCCATCTTGAGTCCACCTGATGAAGCTGGCATCGTGTACACGATTGGAGGATCGTGGAGACGATGGAACAGTTTTCAAACGATGGCCGGCCTCGCCGGCGTGAATACAGCAAGCAATTCAAGGCGCAGGTTGTCGCCCAGTGCGGGCAGCCTGGCGCCAGCGTCGGCGGTGTTGCTTTATCCCATGGCCTGCACTCGAACATGGTGCACCGCTGGATTCGGGAGGCGCGGCAGGACCAGGCCTTCACGCACAGCGCGAGCCAGGGCGAGCCAGCCGCATTTGTTGCTTTGCCACTGCCGGCGCCGGTAAGCGCTGCGGGCGACCAGGTTGGTACCGTACCACCGTTGCTGCAATTGCGACTTCAGCGTGCGGACTGGGTGGTCAACTTGCAGTGTCCGGCGCCCGAGTGTGCGGCCCTGCTGCGCGAGCTGCTGAGGTGATCCGCATTGACGCGATCTGGATGTCCACCGAGCCGCTGGACATGCGCGCCGGCTTTGACAAAGCCCTGGCGCGGGTGGTGCAGGTCTTTGGTGCGGCTCACCCCCATCATGCTTACCTGTTTGCCAACGCCCGCAGCAACCGCATGAAGGTGCTGGTGCACGATGGCTTTGGTCTGTGGCTGGCGGCCCGGCGGCTCAACCGGGGGCGCTTTGCCTGGGGTGATCAAACGCACGGCGCGAGGACGACACTGAGCGCCGAACAACTGCAGGCTCTGCTCATCGGCCTGCCCTGGCAAGGACTGGGGCCAGGCGCAGTGATCACGATGTTGTGAATCTTGAAGGCGCGCGCCATGGGGTG
The DNA here is from genome assembly GCA_044350985.1 of Polaromonas sp. Lineage (GTDB taxonomy): Bacteria > Pseudomonadota > Gammaproteobacteria > Burkholderiales > Burkholderiaceae_C > Polaromonas. Next base: position 2,263 of record JBILGP010000273.1, read on the forward strand.
CAATGCGTGAATGCTCCAATGGGCAAGAGCGGTGCGATGAGCGACGATCATGCCCATGTCGCAATCGCTCGATCTGCAAAACCTGGACGCCGCAGCGCGTCAAGTGGTGCAGCAGCTGCTCGAGAAGATCGCGCAACAAACTGCTCTGGCGCAGCAGCACGCGACCGTCATTGAGCGCCAGGCTGGCGAGCTCAAACACAAGACGGCCCTGCTGGACAAGCTGACCTACGAGATGGCCGTGCTCAAGCGGCTCAAGTTCGCCGCCAAGACCGAGGCGCTGAACGCCGGTCAGGCCAGCTTGCTGCAAGAGTCGCTGGAGGAAGACCTGCAAGCGGTCGGCGAAGAAATCGAGCAACTGAGAACACCGGCCGAGCGCGCCCAGCGACGCCAGCCCAAACGCCTGCCGCTGCCAGAGCATCTGCCGCGCCAAGAGTTTATCCACGAGCCCGAGAGCACCGAGTGCTGCGGCCAACCCATGACCCGCATGGGCGAAGAGGCCAGCGAGAAGCTCGACTATCAGCCCGGCGTGTTCACGGTGCACCGCCATGTGCGTAGCAAATGGGTTTGCGCCTGCTGCAGCACACTCAGACAGCAGCCGGTCGATGCGCACATCATCGACAAAGGCCTGGCCACCACCGGTTTGCTGGCCCATGTGCTGGTGGCCAAGTACGCCGATCACCTGCCCCTGTATCGGCAAGAAGGCATCTACGCTCGCGCTGGGGTGCCACTGAGCCGCTCGACGCTGGCGCAATGGGTGGGCAGCTGCGGGGTTCAGCTGCAGCCGCTGGTCGATGCGCTGCGCCTAGCGGTACTTGGCCACCGTGTCATCCATGCCGATGAGACCCCGGTGCAAATGCTCAAGCCGGCCAGCCAGCGCAATGGCAAGACACACCGGGCTTACCTGTGGGCCTACACGCCGAGCCAGCACGAAGAGCTCAAGGCGGTGGTCTACAACTTCTGCGAAAGCCGCGCCGGCAGTCACGCCAAGGCCTTCCTGGAGAACTGGCAAGGCACGTTGGTGGTCGACGACTACTCGGGCTACAAGCAACTGATGGGCGAGCGCATCACCGAGGCGGGCTGCTGGGCCCATGCGCGGCGCAAGTTCTTCGAACTGCATGCGGCCAGCAAGAGCCAGATTGCCCAGCAGGCGCTGCTGCTCATCGGGGAGCTCTATGAACTCGAGCGCCAGGGGCAAAACGTAGATGCCGATGAAAGGCTGCGCATACGCCAGCAGCAAAGCCGGCCCATCATCGACAAGCTCTATAACTGGCTGACCGAGCACCGCCCCAAGGTGCCCGAGGGCTCGGCCACGGCCAAAGCGATGGACTACAGCCTCAGGCGCTGGCCGGCATTGACCCTGTTCCTGGGTGATGCCCAGGTGCCCATCGACAACAACTGGGTTGAAAACCAGATCCGGCCGGTCGCCCTGGGCCGCAAGAACTGGCTGTTCGCCGGCTCACTGCGCGCCGGCCAGCGCGCCGCCGCAGTGATGAGCCTGATCCAGTCGGCCAAGCTCAATGGCCACGACCCCCACGCCTACCTCAAGGACGTGATGGACAAGCTGCCGACCTGGCCCAACAGCCGCATCGACGAGCTGCTGCCACATCGTTGGACGCCAGCGGGC
>JBILGP010000274.1:0-3869 GCA_044350985.1 Polaromonas sp.
CACGCCCTGAATTTCCAGCACGATGCCCGGTCGGGCAAAGTTCGAGACGGTCAGCAGGGCGCTGGCCGGGTAGCGTCCCGCTTCGAATTGGGTGGCGCGGATCTTGACGAAGGCGTCGCCGTGTCGCGGGTCGTTGATGTAGACCGTCATCGTCACCAGATTGGCCAGCGAGCCGCCCAGGCGCTGCAGCGTTTTGTCGATCAGCGCAAAGCAGGTCAGGCACTGGGCTTCGAAGTTGCCCGAGATGTCGCGTCCGTCGAGGTCGGTGGTCGTGGTCTGGCCGGCCAGCCAGACCGTCTTGCCGCCTTCGGTGATCACCGCCGGCGAGAAGGCGCGCGCCTTTTGCATGTCATTCGATTCCAGGTAGGTCACGGTCGCTGGCATGGTCGGTCCTTGTGTGTTGAAAAGAGTAGGGGGTTTGTAGGGCTCGCGTCCTGATCTGGGCTGTGCCTCACTGGGGCAGCAACTTGCCCGGGTTGAACAGCCCGTGCGGGTCGAGCGTGGCCTTGATCGAGCGCATCAGTTGCAGCTCGATCGGGCTTTTGTACTGCTGCATTTGCGCCAGCAGCAAGCTGCCGATGCCGTGTTCTGCGCTCCAGGTGCCGCCGAGTTCGGCGGCGATCGCGTAGACCGCCTCGCGCAGCCTTTGCAGCAGAGCCTGTGGCTCTTGCAGTGCGTTCCAGTGGGCCCATTCGATCACGATGACCAGGTGCATGTTGCCGTCGCCCAGGTGGCCCACGACCGGGATGCGGGCGACATCGATCAGCGCGCGCACCGCTGCACTGGCGCGCTCGATGAAGGCGGCCACCTGCACCAGCGGCACTGCGATGTCAAACACCAGGCTCATGCCGCTTTTGCGGTTGCCCTCCGAGACCGAGCTGCGGATGCGCCAGAAGTCGGCGCATTGGGCCTGGTTGCTCGCCAGCGCTGCGTCGGCAATCAGGCCGTCTTGCTCAGCCTGCACCAGCAACTGCTCCAGGCGCTCTTGCAGTGGCGCAGCTTCCCCGCGCTCGCTCAACTCGATCAGCAGATTCCACGGTGCGGGCTGAGCCAGCGGTTCGCGCACGCCCGGCACATGCGCCAGCACATGCTCGATCTGGGTGCGGTTGAGCACCTCGAAGGCGTTCAGCCGGGTGCCGCATTGCTGCTGGGCCAGCGCCAGCAGGCTCAATGCTGCTTGCAGCGAGTGCGGCGCCACCCAGGCCACGGCCTGCGCGTTGGGCCTGGGGTGCAGCTTGAGCGCCACCGCGGTGATCACGCCGAGCGTGCCTTCGGAGCCGATAAACAGTTGCTTGAGGTCGTAGCCGGTGTTGTCCTTGCGCAAGGTGCGCAGGCCCTCCCAGATCGAGCCGTCGGGCAGCACCACCTCCAGCCCCAGCACGTTCTCGCGCGTGTTGCCATAGCGCAGCACGCCGGTGCCGCCGGCGTTGGTGGCCACCGATCCACCGATCTGCGCCGAGCCTTCGGCGCCAAAGCTCACGCCGTAGAGCCGGTCGACCGCTTCGGCAGCGGCCTGGATCTCGGCGACGGTGCAGCCGGCGTCGGCCTCAATGGAATGGTTGAGCGCATCGACCTTGCGGATGCGCCGCAGCCGCGCGAGGTTGAGCACCACGGGCGGTGTGCCCAGCCCGGCCGGGCTGGGCACCGAGCCGCCGCTCATGCTGGTGTTGCCGCCTTGGGGCAGCAGCGGCGTGCGATGCTGCGCGCACAGCCGCACGATGGCAGCCACCTGGTCGCGGTCGGCGGGCTTGACCACGCACAGCGCATCGCCGCGAAACCGGCCACGCCATTCGGTCACATAGGGCGTGGTGTCCGGGCCTTCAAGGACATGGGCCGCGCCGGTGAGGGCGCGCAGGGCGGAAATCAATTCACTGGGGTTCACGGCATCGGGCCTGGCCAGCGCGCCGGCAAGGGCCCAGCGCGCAAGCTGCCACTGTCGGCGCAGCGAGCGCATCTGGCCAGCGGGGTTTCCCCAGCATGGCGGCCGGGGGTTCTGTAGGAGCTGCGCCTTCGCAGCGATGCGGCCTTGGCGTGGGCAGGGCGGGTTTTGAGGCCCCATCGCGCCGAGGGCGGCGCTCCCACGGGTCAGCAGCATGCCGCCCGAATTTGTGTGGGAGCGCCGCCCTCGGCGCGATAGGGCCGTTGATCGATCACCGGCATTCGATGCAGGCCCCATCACCGCGCGGGTGCGGCTCCCCCAGTTTTCAGGGCGCCGGGCGGCCTCAAAGGGTATCGATCGCTGTGCTCTGCGGCGCAACTTCGCGCGCCGCGTCCGAGAGCGAGAAGCGGTCGTTGGTGCGGGTGTAAAAGCTCGCGCCAAAGCGTGCCACCGGGCTGTACTCGCGCAGGTTGACGCGCCAGGCCTGCGTGTCGATCAGGCCGTCGCGCGCAGCAAGCCACTGAATGCGGCCGATGAAAACATAGCGGCTGTCGGTTTCGAGTTTTTCGTGCAGCACGCATTCGAAGGCCACCGGCGCCTCCAAAATGCGCGGCGGCTTGACGCAGCGTGAGGCCACTGGCGTCAGGCCAAATTGCGTGAGTTCACTCACATCGGAGGGCAGGGTCTGACCGCAGTCGTGCATCTTTTGCGCCATGGGCTCATCGGACATGTGCACCACAAACTCGCCGCTGTGCAAGATGTTGGCCGCTGTGTCTTTGAGCCGTCCATCGGTCAGCCGGTTGATGCTGATCATCAAGATGGGCGGGTCTTCGCCGACCATGTTGAACATGGAAAAAGGCGCGGCATTGGCCACGCCATTGGCCCCCAGAGTGGTGACCAGGGCAATGGGCCGCGGCACGATCAGGCTGGCCATCAGCTTGTAGCGCTGGTAGCTGCTGATTTGTTCGAAATCGACTTCGGTCATCTGTTTTCCATTGGCTAGTCGCCTGTTTTCCGTCGGCTGATCATTGCACACAAAAAAATCGGGCCACCCGCAGGTGGCCCGAGGGTCACAGTCTGCGCAACTTAGGCGATCACTTCGACCTTGGCCTTCTTGGCCACCGCCGTCCAGGTGGTGATTTGCGAGCGGATGAGTTTGACGAACTCGTCGCCGACCACCGGCGTCTTGCGCGGCAGGGTCTGCAGCTCTTCCAGGCGGGCCATGATATCGGGCTTGGCCATGATCTCGGGGATCAGCGCGGTCAGCCGCTGCACGATGGGCGCGGGCATGTTCTTCGGCCCGGACAGGCCCAGCCACTGCGAGCCGGTCAGCGAGGGAAAGCCCACTTCGGCAAAGGTCGGGATGTTGGGGAAGGCCGGCAGGCGCGCCGGGGTGGAGATGGCCAAGGCGCGCAGCGTGCCGGCCTTGAGCTGGTTGGTGTTGGTGGTGATCGGGTCAAACAGGCCGTCGATCTGGCCGCCCATCAGGTCGAGCATGGCCGGGGCGCTGCCCTGGTAGGGCACGTGGTCGTGCTGGGGCGCGGGGCCTTCGAGCTTGAGCAGTTCGCCGTAGAGGTGGTTGGCCGAACCGATGCCCGAGGAGCCGTAGCGCACGGGCCGGGTCTTGGCGGCGGCCATGTACTGGGCCATGGTCTGGAAGGGCGATTGCGCGCGCACCAGCAGCGTCATGGGCGCCTCGACCAGCATGCCCATGTGGGTGAAGTCGCCCACCGGGTCAAAGGGCATGGAGTTGCGCGTGGCGGTGGCGTAAATGTGCACCGAAGCGTGGCTGACCAGCAGGGTGTAACCGTCGGCCGCTTGTTTGGAGGCCATGTCGGTGCCGATCAGACCGCCGGCGCCCGGCTTGTTGTCGACCACCACGGTCTGCCCAAGGGCTTGTGACAGGTGGGGCGCCATCAGACGGGCCACCGTGTCGACCAGGCCGCCGGGTGGGTACTGCACCATCAGGCGGATCGGGCGGTTGGGCCAG
>JBILGP010000275.1:0-3852 GCA_044350985.1 Polaromonas sp.
CCGCTGCTGTTTGCGCCGGCGCGTGCCCTGATTGGCTACCGCAGCGACACCCATCCGTCACCCCTGGGGCTCAAACGGCTGCCCTACCTTTGGATGGGCAGCCTGCTCATGTTTGCTGGGCTGGCGATGATGCCTTTTGCCTTGCTGCTGCTGTCCGACGCGCCCGAGGGCACGCTGTGGTTTGGCCGGCTCGGCGCGGCCCTGTCCTTTTTGCTGGTGGGCGCGGGCATGCAGATCACGCAGACGGCCGGTCTGGCCCTGGCCAGCGATGTCTCGCCGATCGACAAGCGCCCGCGGGTGGTGGCGCTGCTGTACGCCATGCTGCTGGTCGGACTGATGGTGGGCAGCGCTTTGCTGGCCTGGCTGTTACAAGATTTCAGCCCCAAGCGCCTGATCCAGGTGGTGCAGGGATCGGCGGTGGTGGTGATCGTGCTCAACCTGATTTCGCTTTGGAAGCAGGAGGCGCGTGGCCAGCGCCGCGGCCAGCGCGAGGTGGGCGGCTTTTCCCGCAACTGGGCCCGCCTGATGGCCGTGCCGCGCATGCGCCGATTTCTCTGGACGGTGGGCCTGGGTACGGCCGCCTTCAGCATGCAGGACATCATCCTGGAGCCCTACGGGGGGCAGGTGCTGGGGCTCGATGTGAGCTGGACCTCGTCGCTGACGGCCCTGACCGCTGGCGGCTGTCTGCTGGCCTTTTTGATCTCGGCGCGTCTGTCGGCGCGGGGCCTGGATACCGGCCGGCTGGCTGGCCTGGGCGCCTTGCTCGGCCTGCCCGCTTTTGCTTGTGTGATTTTTTCAGCGCCGCTCGAGTCGGCCTGGATGTTCCGCTTTGGCGCAGCCTTGATTGGCTTTGCCGGCGGACTTTTTTCAGTGGGCATGCTGCTCAATGCGATGGAGATGCCCGAGGGCGAGTTGACCGGGCTGGTGCTCGGCGCCTGGGGGGCCGTTCAGGCAACGGCCGCTGGTCTGGCCATGGTCGTCGGCGGCGTGCTGCGCGATCTGGTGGGCGCGCTGGCCGAGTCGGGCTGGCTGGGCCAGGCCCTGGCCTCGCCCGTCACCGGCTACAGCTTTGTCTTTCACCTCGAGATGTACCTGCTTTTTGTGGTGCTGATTGCGCTGGGCCCTCTGGTCAAGCGCCACCAGGACCTGCCTCGCAGCCCCCGTCGCATCGGCCTGGCCGAAATGCCGGGATAGCTTTTGAACCAGTTTTTTGCCAGCCGCCTTGATTGAAGGAGACCCATCATGGGAACAGGAGCCATCACCCAGTACGTCGACGTCGCCCAGCTTGTGCTTTATGCCTTCTGGATTTTCTTTTTTGGCCTGATCTACTACCTCGCGCGCGAGAACCATCGGGAGGGCTATCCCATGGACGCCGGCCGCGAAAACGGCCCCAAGATCACCGGCTGGCCGGTGCCCGAGCCGGTGACGTACAAACTGCACGACGGCCGCGAGGTGCACGCCCCCGACCCGCAGCGCCCTGACGGCCAATACAGCGCCCAGGCCGCGCACGGCTGGAACGGCGCGCCGATCGAGCCGGTAGGCAACCCCCTGCTCGCGGGCGTGGGCCCTGGCGCCTGGGCCATGCGTGCCGACACGCCCGATCTGACCCACCACGGCGAGGCCAAGATTGTTCCCTTGCGTGTGGCAGCCGACCACAGCGTGGCCGTGCGCGACACAGATCCCCGCGGCCTGCCGGTCTACGGCGGCGACGGCCAGCAGGCGGGCACGGTGATCGACATCTGGGTCGACCGGATGGAGATGATGTTTCGCTACCTTGAGGTGCAGACCCAGGGCGGCCGCCGGGTGCTCGTGCCCATCATGTTTGCGCGCATCAAGCGCAGTGGCGTGCATGTCCATGCCCTCATGGCCGATCAGTTCGAGGGCGTGCCTGCCACGGCCCATCCGGAGCAGATCACCATGCTCGAGGAGGAGAAGATCCCCGCCTACTTCGGCGCCGGCCTGCTCTATGCATCGCCTGAGCGCCAGGAGCCACTGTTTTGAGCGCCCAACACGAACACGAGTTCGAGGCGGCCCCGGGGCTGCCCGAGGCGCTGCCAGCGGGTGAAAAGATCCTCTGGCAGGGCGCACCGGACTGGCGGCAGTTGGCGCTGCATGCCTTTCATGTGCGCAAGCTGGCGATCTACTTTGCCTTCATGATTGCGCTGCAAGCGTGGACGATGCAGGGTCAAAACTCGCAAGTGGTGCTGGCCTCCATTGGGACCAGCGCCATGCTGGCACTGACGGCCGTGGGCATGCTCACGGCCATTGCCTGGTTCGCCTCTCACACCTGCCTTTACACGCTGACCAACAAGCGCGTGGTCATGCGCGTGGGCATCGTGCTGACCATGACCTTTAACCTGCCGCTCGTGCGCATCGCAGGCGCTGCCCTCAAGCCACGCGGGCGAGGCTGTGGCGACGTTGCGCTGCAGATCCGCGAGCCCGACCGCATCGCCTATTTGCATCTGTGGCCGCATGCGCGCGCCTGGCGTTTGAAAAGCCCTGAGCCGAGCTTGCGCTGCATCAAGAACGCCGATGCGGTCGGAGCGATGATCTTGCAGGCTTGGCGCGCTGCCAATCCCCATGAGGCTGTGCTCGATCAAGGCGCTTCGCAGCATGGTCCATCGTCCTCGCTGAGTGACCCCATTACCGCATGAAAGCCCTGGCCTCGATGAGCATCGTCAAGCCCCTGCCCACTGTTCGCCGCAGGCCTTGGCCTTTGTGGATGGCGCTGGTGCTGGTGGTATTGACGTTGCTGTCGGTGGCTTGGCAGCGCCAGCAAATTGCACCGCCCGAGGCGCCATCGGATTTGCGCTGGCAACGCCTGCTGCGTTTTGAGGACCGGCCCAACGGCGATATTGCCGTGATCGATGCCGCAACCGGCCGCGAAGCAGCCCGCTTGCGCGGTGAGCAGGGCTTTGCCCGCGGCGCCCTGCGCACGCTCGCGCGCGAGCGCATGCGCCGCCAACTCGGCCCGGAGCTGCCCTTTGAGCTGTCGGCCCACCGCGACGGCAAGCTGGTGCTGCGCGACCCGGCCACTGGCGAGCGCATCCACCTTGAAGCCTTCGGCGCGAGCAATATCGCCGTCTTTGCCCAATTGCAGTCCGTGGGGCTGCCCCACCCGCCTACATCTCCAGGAGTCCAACCATGAACGCCTCCATCGCCAACGATCGCAACACCGACCATGTGGCCTTGCTGATGGACCGGGTCGAGAGCTCGGCCGATGCCACCGCCCGCGCGCTGGTCAACACCGTGTTGTCGCCGCGCTTCTACACCACCGACTTTGACGCCTTCGACCGCCTCGACATCGAACCCGTGCGCGCCGAATGGGACGCGATGATGGCCGAGTACGAGGGCGACAACAACCACGACCATTTTCAGCGTGACGCCCAGTTTGCCGAAGAGGTCAAGCGGCTCATGCCCCAGCTCAGCCCCGAACTGCGGCAGGAATTCCTGGACTTTCTGATCTCGTCGCTGACCTCAGAGTTTTCCGGTTGCATCCTGTACAACGAAATTCGCAAGAACATCCGCAACCCTGATATTCGCCAGTTGATGACCTATATGGCGCGCGACGAGTCGCGCCACGCGGGCTTTCTCAATCAGTCGCTCAAGGATTTCAATTTGGGCATCGATCTGGGCGGCCTCAAGCGCAGCAAGAAGTACACCTTCTTCAAGCCCAAGTACATCTACTACGCCACCTACCTGTCCGAGAAGATCGGCTACGCCCGTTACATCACCATCTTCCGTCAGCTCGAGCGTCACCCAGACAAGCGCTTTCACCCGATCTTTCGCTGGTTCGAGCGCTGGTGCAACGACGAGTTTCGCCATGGTGAATCCTTCGCATTGATCATGCGT
>JBILGP010000276.1:0-3849 GCA_044350985.1 Polaromonas sp.
CATCGTGGTGCTGGTCGAAGGCTGGAGCGAGCCGCAGGCTTTTGCCGCGCAGGTCAGGGCGATTCTTGGCCCCGAGGCGCTCGCTCGGCAGGGTCTTGATGGCATCGCCCAACTAGGGATCTATGCGCACCAGCTGACGGTGCTTGCAGGGCGCTGAAAGCCGCGCCCTAGAGCCTTAGGGCCCTGATGACGGGCCAGGCGGGTTCAAAGATCCTGCAGCGCCGCCTGCACCTGCCGGGCAAACTGCTGGGCATCGCCTTGGGCGTTGGCTTGAAGCAGGGCGAGCTTGACCAGCAGCAGTTGCGCTTTGTCGGGACCGGCCTGGTCGATGGCTTGGGCCAGTGTGTCGTAGACGTCTTCCAGCGCGTCAATCGACAGGGCTGGGGTGGTGTGGTCGGTCATGGCCAGTTCCTCAGCGGGGCAGGGCGGCGGTCAGTGCCGCTTGCAGGCGGGGTGCGTCGAGCTTGAGCCAGCGCGCGCAGATGTGCTGGTCTGGGCGCATCAGGTAGGCGCCGCCTTCGGCCGGGATGCCGTAGCGCTCGCGCACCTGCCCGCCCGAATCGGCCAGGGTTTGGTCGGCACCGGCCACCGGTTGCTTGGCGCCAATGGCGGTGAGCCGAATCGTCAGGCCTTTGCGCCGAGCGGTTTGCAGCACCTCCTGTATCGGCGCCGGTAGAGGCTGAGCACTGAAAAAGATCAGGTCAAAGCCACCGCCCAGGTGGTCAAGCAAAAAGTCGTCATCGCCCAGCCTCACGTTGCGCGGCGGCGCGCCGTGGGCGGGGCCTGTGGTGAACAGGGCGTTGTCGTCATCGGCGCAGTTGAGCTGCGAGTGGCTGTATTCGTGCGGGCGCGAGGTGCGCCAGTGGTAGAGCGGTCGCACGAATTCGTGTTGCAGCGACAGCGACAGCACCGCATCGCGCAGCGTCCGAAAGCCGGCGCTGGGCGGAGCCATGAAACGGGTGCTCTTGCCCGACTCGGCAATGATCTCGCGCGCCGCCCCCACGCGCTCGGCGCTGTGGTTGGCCAGCAGCGACTGGCCCGCCAGGCCCTTGACCACATAGGCCAGATGCCAGCCCAGCGACTGCGCATCCTGAAAAGCGGTGTTGGCCCCGCGCACCCCAAAGATCGGCAGCAGGTGGGCCGCATCGCCCGTAAAGATCACCCGGCCGTGCACAAAGTCGGGCAGGGTCAGGGTGCGCGCCGAATAGACCGATGACCAGTCAAGCTCCCACGGCACGTTGGGATGGCCAATCATGGCCAGCTGGGCGTCGATGCGGGCCTTGAGTGAGTCGGGCTGCAGCGCCTGCTCGGGCGTCTCGCCCGGTGGCAATTGGTAATCGATGCGCCAGATGCCGCCGGGCTCGCGGTGCATCAAGATGGTGTTGCCCGGGTTCCACGGTGGATCAAAAAAAGCCAGTCGCTCGGTGGGCAAGGGCAGATCGACCCAAATGTCGGCGATCACGAACAAGCCTTCGTAGGACGTGCCCTCCATGGCCAGATTCATCGAACTGCGCAGACCCGAGCGTCCACCATCGGCGGCCACCACCCAGTCGCTGGCCAAGGTGTAGGGCCCCTCGGGCGTGTCGACCTCAAGCACCGCGTGGTCGGGTTTTTGATCGATGCGCTGCACCTTGTTGCCCCAGCGAAAGTCGATCAGTGGCTGGGCCTTGCACGCCTCGTAGAGGTATTGCTCAAGGTACTGCTGCTGGATGTTGATGATCGGGAAAAAGCGGTCGTGCTCGTCGTGGGGTGCCTCCATGCGAAACACGCGCTGGCCCCTGTAGAAGCTGTTGCCAAAGCGCCAGGGCAAGCCCGTTTGGCTGATGCGATCGGCCACGCCCACTTGCTGCAAGATCTCCATCGAGCGCCGGGTAAAGCAGATCGCCCGGCTACCCTGCGACAGCTGCAGCTCGGCCGACAGCACCACGCTGGCCACGCCGTGGCGGGCCAGCTCGAGCGCGGTGACCATGCCGGCCGGACCGGCGCCGACGATGACCACCGGCTGGCGCGTCTGCACGGCGTGGGCCGAAGGCAGCCAGGGCGCAAAGACCTCGTAGCGGTAGTAAATCGAGGGCCGGGGCTGTGTGCTGGGCGTGTGCATGATTGTGGAGTGGGGTGCCAACCTGTTGCGCAGAGGCTAGGCGCAAGATCGGCATTGTGCCGTCTGGCTTGAGCGCACCGGGCTGGGTTCAGCCCTTGCCGAAGTCGCTGCGTTAGGGCTTACCAAAGTCGCTGCGCTAGGGCTTACCAAAGTCGCTGCGCTAGCTCTTACCAAAGTCGCTACGCTCCATCCACCACGACACGGCAAAGCCGGCCACCAGACCCCAGAAGGCTGCGCCGATGTTAAACAGCCCGATGTCGGCCACGGTGACCAGCAGACTGACCAGCGCACCCAGCGAGAAGCGGCCGGCGCCAAAGGAGGCGACAAAAGCGCCTTGCAGCACGCGCAGCATGGCCAGGCCGCCCAGCACCATGATGAACTCTTTGGGCGCGGCCAGCATCAGGCCGGTGAAGGTGGGCGCGACCAGGCCGAAGGCGATGGCCAGCACACCGAACATGAGCGCGCCGCTGTAGTGGCGGGTTTTTTCGCCGGAGGAGGTGAGCAGGCCGTTGGTGGGGCCGGTCAGGCAGCTGCTGACTGCACCAAAAGCCGCGCTGACCGCCGCTCCCAGACCGCAGGCCAGCGCGATCGTGTTGACCGGGGGCTCGTGACCGGCGTTCCTGAGCACCGCCACGCCCTGGCCGTTTTGCACCACCAGCACCGTAATCGCCAGCGGAATCACCAGCTCGAGCATGGCGGCAAACGACCACACGGGCGCGGTGTGCACCGGCTGCGCCAGGGCCAGCGCGCCCACACCGGCCGCATCGAGCCGGCCCGACAGGGCCACGGCCAGCGCGCCGACTGCCAAGGCACCGATCACTGGCGGCACACGCCGGCCCCAGTCGGCGCGGGCCGACAGCAGCAGGAAGGCGGCCACCATGGGCGCGGCAATCGCGGCATCGCTTTGCAGCGCCCGCACGATGTCCAGACCAAAGCGCAGGAAGACCCCGGCCACCATGCCCATCACGATGGGCATGGGCAGCGCCGACATCACCCGTTTGACCCAGCCGCTCAGGCCCAGCAGCAAAATCAGGGCGCTGGTGGCATAGAAGGCGCCGATCACCTCGGCAAAGCTCAGATGCTGCAGGGCCGGCCCGACCAGCACCGTGCCCGGTATGGTCCAGCCAAAGGCCAGCGGCGTGCTGTAGCGCCAGGTCATGAGCAGCGTGACCACGCCGTTGACGAAAAACACGGCAAACACCCAGGACGCCAGTTGCGCCGCCGACAGGCCCCCGCCGGTGCCCACCGACAAAATGACGGCCACGGGCCCTGTGGCCGCAAAGATGAAGCCGATCAGGGCGTTGACGAAATAGGTGCCGCCAAAATCGGCCCGCATCTGGCGCAAGCTGCGCGGGGCTGTGGTGGGCGCTTCAAGGTGTTTGAACACGTGGGCAGTCAGAAGAGGTCTCAGACGGGTGCAGGGTACCAAACTTTGCCGGCCCGATGGCAGCGGCCGGCTAGACTTGCGCTCGCCCATGACGCTGCCGCTGCTCTACACCTACCGACGCTGCCCCTACGCGATGCGCGCGCGCATGGCCTTGCTGCAAGCGGGCATTGCGTATGAGGCGCGAGAAATCGTGCTGCGCGACAAGCCGGCCGACATGCTGGCCCTCTCGCCCAAAGGCACGGTTCCGGTGCTGTTGTTGCCGGGCGGGCAGGTGCTCGAGCAAAGCGCCGACATCATGCGCTGGGCCTTCCAGACCAGCGGCGATGTGGACGGCTGGTGGGCCAGGTCGCAGACCGGCACC
>JBILGP010000278.1:0-3837 GCA_044350985.1 Polaromonas sp.
GCGCCGACCACCCGACACCCTCTGGAGCTGCCCGCGCAGGCGCTGGCCTCGGTGGGCACGGTGTGGATCTTCGTGATCATGTGTTTGGTCGTCGCTGATGTGATTGGCCGCGACTTCCTCAACAGCCCCATCACCGGCGTGGCGGAGTTCTCGGCCCGGTCGGTCGCATCGATCGTTTTCCTGCAACTGGCCGCCGCGGTATGCAGCGGGCGCATGACACGCAGTGACTTTTTGCTCAATCTCATCGGTAAACGCTCGCCGGCCACGGTGACGGCCCTCGATGTGCTCAACGCCCTGGTGGGCGCGGCTTTGTTTGCGGCACTGGCCGCGATGGCCTGGCCCGAGTTTCGCAACTCGTGGTCCAGCAACGAGTTCTATGGCGTGCAGGGCGTCTACAGCGTGCCAGCCTGGCCGTTTCGCGGTCTGATCATCGCTGGCTCGGCGGCTGCTGCGCTGTGCTATTTACTCACCATTCCGGGAATCTTGCGCCAACATGGCAAGACCGGCCCGGTCGATGACCCACTCGGAGGTGGCGCATGAGCGAACTCGGACTGGGCGGCTTGCTGGTCGGCGGCCTGATTCTGCTGGTGCTGCTGGGCATACACATCGGCGTGGCCTTGCTGGCGGTCGGATTCTTCGGCGTCTGGCTGGTGCGCGACAACATCGACATGGCCATGCGACTGATGTACATGGCCGCTTACAACGGCATTGCCGACTACATTTTTGCCACCATTCCCCTGTTTGTGCTGATGGGCTTGCTGGTCAGCATCTCCAACGTCGGCAAAGACACCTTCACCGTGGCCGAGGTCTTGTTGCGCAAGCTGCGCGGCGGCCTGGGCGTGGCCACAGTGGCGGCCAATACCGTGTTTGCAGCCGTCACCGGCGTGTCGATCGCATCGGCGGCGGTGTTCACCCGGGTGGCGGTACCCGAGATGGTGCGCCACGGCTACCGCACCACTTTTGCCACTGGCACGGTGGCCGGCAGCTCGGTGCTGGGCATGATGATTCCACCCAGCCTCTTGATGATCATCTACGGCGTGCTGGCCGAGCAATCGATCGGCAAGCTGTTCATCGCCGGCGTGATTCCGGGCTTCATGCTGGCCATTGTGTTTGCCGTGATGATCATGCTGATGGCGCGCTTTACGCCGGCCAAGGTCTTCGATCTGCACAAGCAGGCCGAGCTGGCACGCCAGCAGCGCATCGACATCACACTGACAGGCGGCCAGATGGCTGGCAAGCTGCTGCCCATTGCCGCTTTGGTGGCCCTGGTGCTGGGCGGCCTGTATGGGGGCTTCTTCACGCCGACCGAAGCCGGTGGCGTGGGCGCCTTTGGCGCGCTGGTGATTGCGCTGATGCGCCGATCGCTGGGCAAGGGCAATTTGTGGCGCGTGCTGCACGAGACCGGCAGCGTGTCTTGCACCATCTTGATCTTGCTGGTGGCTGCGGCGTTTTACAGCCGCATGCTCAGTGTGGCGGGCGTACCGGTGGCCATTGCCGACGTGGTGCGCGACGCCGGTCTGGGGCCCTACGGCTTTCTGGCGCTCTACATCGCCATCGTGCTGCTGCTGGGCATGATCCTGGACTCCAGCTCGATCTTGCTGATCATGACGCCGGTGGCCGCACCGATTGCCCAGGCCTTCGGCTTTGATCTGATCCACTTTGGCGTCATCACCGTGCTGGCTGTGGAGATGGGATTGCTCACGCCGCCCTTTGGCATCTCGGTGTTCACCGTCAAGTCCACGCTCAACGACCCCAAAGTGTCAGTCGAAAGCATCTTCGCCGGCGCCCTGCCCTTCGTGGGCGCGATGTTCATGGTGTTGCTGCTCGTGTGCGCGTTTCCCTGGCTGAGCACCGCGCTGATTTAAGGTCTGGGATGCCGGTGGGGCGTCGCAAGCCCCACCCCGGCCCTACCCCTCCTCGCAAGACCGATCGACCGCCACGAAATGAAAATCGGCAAAGCCTGAGCGGGCAGACGACTGGGTGTTGTCGGTGTCGGCCGTGACCGCGAGTTGAACCGCCTCGGCGCCTGCGCCAAACAGGCGCGTCACATCGCGGCGCACGTCCACCCGCTCCCAGACCCAGCGGCCGGCGTCGCCATCACCGCTGCGCAGCACGATCATCTGGGCGCGATCGGTGTAGGCGTTGGGGCGCGTGGTGCCGACGGGTTGGCGGTTGTCCCACACATAGTTGATCGCCGCATCGGGCACGTCCGGGCCCCACATCGCACGCGCAAGCGCCAGTTGCGCGCGCAGACCAAAGCCCAGCGCAGACGCTGGCAGGCGCAGGCTGACGTAAACCCGCGCCGCGTAATCATCGCCCTCGCGCCTGAGCATGTCGGCCTGGCTCAAGGTCGCGCCGATGCGCCAGCGCCAGCACAGCACCGGCGTCGCGTTAAGGTCCACTGTGATCGGCCGCGCCAGCAGCGACATGCTGGCCTGCGACGTGACCTCGACGGCTTTGACCCCGTCCCAGACGGCATACCGAAAGGTGTTGGGCCGCTGACCCGATTTGAGCCTGACCTCTTGCCAGGGCGCCAGGCTGGCATCGAATCGACCGACCCAGCGCAGCCCCGTGCCATCGCTTGGGGCGGCAATACCCTGGGCGGCACTTGCCGAGGCCAGCGCAAGCGCCCAGCCCAGCAGAGCGGCCGCTCGAACCCAGCCGGAGCGAGCAAGCACTAGCGGGTCCATGTGAAGCGACGGTCCAGCAGATCGGGATCGTCGAAGTGCCTCTGGCCGACAAAGGCCGTGGCATGGTGGCCCCACTGGCGCATGGCACCGGCACTGGCGATGCCCATGGGCCAGAACAACCAGCGCTCACCGCGCTGCGTCCCGGGCACCAGGCCGTCTGGGCGGTAGAGACTGCGTCGCGGCGGATCGGGGTTGGCGCCAATCACAGGCAGCGAGCGCAAAACGTGCTCGCTGTCCACGTCGTAAGTCGACGCGCGCAGCGCATTGCGGCCCGCTTGACCGCGGTCGCTGACCGCCAAACCCATGACCTGATGGTCGCTGCTGGAGATCTGCACCACCAGGCTCTGGCCTGGCTTGAGCGCCGGCAAGTCAGCGGGCGCAAACAGCCACTCCTGCATGGCCGGCGCACCGGGCTTGGGCTTTAGCTGCGGGCTGGCGAAAAACAGGTGATAACAGCCGCAAGCATGCATGTTGTCGAGCATCAGCACCTCGCCCCGCTCGTCCAGGGTCAGCCGCACCACCACGCCGTCCAAATGGCCCGCCAGCAGATCCAAAGGCCCACTGGCGGGCCGCTGGGGAAACCACAGGGTGTAGACCAGTTGCGGCAACCAGCGGCCACCCAGGCGTGTGGCCGTGACCCGCTGATAAACCACAGGCTGAGCCCCATCGATCGCAGGCGCGTCGGCCGCACTTGCCGCCCAAAACAAGCGGCCGAACTGATCAAAAGAGCCGCGGGTTTCGATGGCAAAGTCCGGCGCGTGCCAGGCCAGCCAGGCTTGGGCCTGGGCCGGGCTCCATTGCGGCAAACCCAGCGCGTCGCGCTCAGAGGGCATGGAGCCCGGATCTTGACGGGCAGGCGCCTGCCAAAGCGTCAGCGGCGGCCGATTGAGCTGCCACGCCTTCATGGCCGACAACTGCTGGTCTTGCCAGCGCTGCACGCCAGCAAAAAACGGCCAGCGGGTCAGCGGGTACAGGCCTACCGCACGCTGCCATGGGCTGTAGCGCACCGGAAACTCGGCGCGGGCCAGCAGGCGCTCTTGCAAGGCGCCCTGCGCTCGCAAGGCCTCAAGACCTTGCTCGCGGCATGAGTCCGTGCGCTGCACCGCCGCGTCGCGACTGACTACGCCCAACCTGGCCAACGCAGCAG
>JBILGP010000279.1:0-3836 GCA_044350985.1 Polaromonas sp.
AAACTGCCCGGCGCGCGCCAGATCTGTCTGGGAGGTCACGCTGAACTCACGCTGCGAAGACTCGATACGCCCGGCCGGCAACTCCAAATTACTGCGCCGAATCGCATCTTCCACATCCTGCGTGGTCAGCCGGTAGCCCGCCAGGCGGTCGGTGTCGAGCCAAACCCGCATCGCATATTTGCGCTCGCCAAAAATCCGCACATCGGCCACACCGGTGACCGTCTGCAGCCGCGGCTTGACCACCCGGTTGATCAAGTCGTTGATCGCCAACTGCGGCGTGGTCTCGCTGGCAAAAGCCAGCCAGACCACCGGAAAGGCATCGGCCTCCACCTTGGCGATCACCGGTTCCTCAATGGCCTGCGGCAGGCGGTTGCGCACCCGCGAGGTGCGATCGCGCACCTCGGCTGCGGCGGCGTCGGCGTCTTTTTCAAGCTTGAAACGCACCGTGATCTGGGCCTGATCGGCGCGGCTGATCGAGGTGAGCACATCGACCGCATCGATGCCAGCAATCGAGTCTTCCAGCGGCTTGGTGACCTGAGATTCGATCACCTCGGCCGAAGCGCCCGGATAACGGACGCTGACCGTGACCACCGGCTCATCGATCTTGGGGTATTCACGCACCGTAAGCCGGTCGAAACTGACTGCACCGACCAGCAGGATCAGCAAAGACAGCACGGTGGCAAAGACCGGTCGGCGAATAGAGACTTCAGCCAGCTGCATGGTCTTAGATCCTGTGGGTCAGGTTAAAAAATGAATCGAATCCATCAGGCCGGTGGACGGCCCGCTGGACGGCCCGGTGCACCGCCCGGTGCGCCGCGCGCGCCCGCGGGAGCAGCCGAAGCCGAAGCGCCCATCAAACACGGGTCTGGACCCTGCAAAGGCGCCTGTGCAGCCGCCCGCCCACCGCCAGCACCGGCCGGTCCCGATCCAGGCCGAGGGCCTGCACCTGGGCCACCTGCACCTGGGCCACCTGCACCTGGACCACCTGCGCCACCTGCGCCTGCGCCACCTGCACCTGGACCGCCTGCACCGGGGCCACCTGCGCCTGGGGGACCGCCGGGGCCTCCCGGCCCACCAGGCCGAGCGCCTACCTCGATCACACGCACAGACATGCCGTCGCGCTGCACCCTTTGCTGGCCGGCCACCACCACGGTTTCGCCGGCAGCCAGACCCTCGACGATTTCGACCTTGCCTGGGCTGCGCGAGCCCACCTTGACCTCCACCCGCTGGCTGACCTTGCCCTCGGGTCCATCGATCAGCCGGATGACAAATTGTCGGCCGGCCTGGGGCACGATGGCCTCCTCGGGAATCACTAGCGCCTTGTCCTTTTGGGCGAACACGGTGGCCACCCGCGCAAACATGCCGGGGCGCAGTTGCATTCTGCGGTTGTCGATGCAGGCCCGCACACCCACTGAGCGCCCGTTGGCGTCAATCAAAGGGTCGATGGCCAGCACCACCGCAGAAAACTTGCGGCCTGGCAGCGCGTCGATATCAATCTGCGCCTTTTGGCCCACCTTGACCTGGCTCTGAAAACGCTCGGGCAGCCGGTAGTCGACATAGATCGCGTCCATGTCTTCCAGGTTGACCACATCGGCCCCGTCTTTGAGGTAGTCACCCAGATTGATCGAGCGGATGCCCACGGTGCCGTCGAACGGTGCCATGATCTTCAGGCGCGCTGCCGTGGCCTGCGCCAGGGCAAGCTTGGCCTGGGCGACCTCCAAATTGGCAGCGCTTTCTTCTACGGTGCGTCGGCTGATGAAGTTTTGCTCAACCAACTCCTTGTTGCGATTGAAGTTGGCGCGGGCGATCGACAGTTCGGCCTCGGCCTGCTTGATCTGCGCCTGAGCCAGCTGGTCATCGAGTTGCACCAGCAACTGGCCTCGGCTGACCCGCTGTCCGTCGCGGAAATTGACCTGCGTGATGCGACCGCTGACCTCAGGGCGCAAGATGATGCTCTGACGCGAGCGCAAGCTGCCCACCGACTGCGCCTCATCGACCAGGCGGGTCTGCTCCACCGTGGCCACCTCGACAGCCGGCCTGCCACCTCCGGGAGGCCCGCCAGCGCCGGCAGGACGCCCACCGGGGCCTGCACCAGGGCCGGAAGCTGCACCGGAGGCGGCCGGCGCAGCACCCGCGGCAGCACCGGCCGGTGTCTCGTTGGTCGCCGGCTTACCGGCTCGGTTCTGATACCACCATGCACCGCCGCCGACCGCAGCAATCAAGACCACGGACAAGACCCGGATCACGGTTTTGGAAGCCATCTGTACGCCTCGGAACAAGAAGAGAAAACCCCCCGGGAGACGGGAGATTTGAGAAACATCAAGAGCACTCGGCAATGTAACAGCAGCGAGCAAAGCGCGTGTGACCCGACGGGCGGGTTAACCCTAGGTTCCGCCTACGTACTGGCTCGCAGACTCGATACCAAAATTGTCGCGCCGGGATCGCGGCCCAATCAGTCATCGCAAGCCGCGCAGCCGAAATCCGTGATTGCGAGGCGCCCAGTGCCGTGGCAATCCATGTCTTTGCACAACCGCCCATGGATCGCTTCGTGCCTCGCGATGACGCAGCCTTAGCACTGCAGCCGCACCGTGAGCTTGCCACTGGCGAAGACCCCAGCGTCATTGCAAGCCGCGCAGCCGAAATCCGTCATTGCGAGGCGCCCAGCGCCGTGGCAATCCATGTCTTTGCACAACCGCCCATGGTTCGCTTCGTGCCTCGCGATGACGCAGCCTTAGCACTGCAGCCGCACCGTGAGCTTGCCACTGGCGAAGACCCCAGCGTCATTGCGAGTCGCGCAGCCGAACTCCGTCATTGCGAGTCGCGCAGCCGAACTCCGTCATTGCGAGTCGCGCAGCGACGTGGCAATCCATTTCTCCGCACGACGCCCCCTACACTGGCCGCATGGAGAATTTCGATGCCATCGTCATCGGCGCAGGCGCGGCTGGCCTTTTTTGTGCGGGCCAGGCCGGCCAGCGCGGCTTGCGCGTCCTGCTGATCGACCACGGCGCCAAAGTGGCCGAAAAAATCCGCATCTCGGGCGGCGGGCGATGCAACTTCACCAACACCGGGACCACCCATGCCCAGTTTCTGGGCGAGAACCCAAACTTTTGTCGCTCGGCCCTGGCGCGCTACACGCCGCAAGACTTTGTCGATCTGGTCAAACGCCACGGCATCGGGTTTCATGAAAAGCACAAAGGGCAGTTGTTTTGCGATCGCTCCGCGCAGGACATCATCGACCTCTTGCTCGCCCAATGCGAGCTCGGGCGGGTGCAGCGCTGGCAACCGTGCGGCGTCCGTGATGTGGCTTGGGTTGACGGCCTCTACCGGGTGCAAACCGACCGCGGGCCGGTGCAAGCCAAGCAGTTGGTGGTGGCCACAGGGGGGCTGTCCATCCCCAAGATCGGTGCCAGCGACCTCGGTTACCGCATTGCGCGCCAGTTTGAACTTCGCGTGGTCGCCCCCCGGCCGGCCCTCGTGCCCCTGGTGTTTGAGGGCAGCGCTTGGCCTGACTACTCTGCCCTGGCGGGTGTGGCGCTGCCAGTGCGCGTGAGCACTGCGGCCAAAGGCGGCAAATTGCGTGAACAGGCGTTTGAAGAAGACCTGCTGTTCACCCACCGGGGCCTGAGCGGCCCGGCCATCCTGCAAATTTCCAGCTACTGGCAGACGGGACAGCCGATCCGCATTGCGCTGACGCCAGATCGCCCGGGCGCCGAGTCCTTGCAAGCTGCGCTGCTGGCGGCCAAATCGGTGTCCCGGCGAAAAGTGGCCAATGAACTGGCGCAGTACCTGCCCGCACGCCTGGCCGAAGCCTGGACCCTGACCGACGCCAAACTGCA
>JBILGP010000281.1:0-3825 GCA_044350985.1 Polaromonas sp.
CAATGCCAGTTGCGGCAGCCTTGGCTGGCCCGCCGTGTGGTCGTCCAGGCCGTGCACCTGCACCTCGATGCCCCCCAAGCGGTAAAGCTGGCTGGCGTTGACCAGCAAGGTGGCATGGGGATGGCGGGCGTAGGTGGACTGCAGTTGGGCCAGATCCACTTTGGCCCAATGCTCCCAGTTGCCCAGCACGGCGACAGTGGGCCGGCCTTGCAGGCTGTGCAAGAAGGCGTCGAGCACCGGCAGTGCGTCGGCGCGGTCGATCACGTCACCCGACAAGACGATCAGGTCGGGCTGCAGACGCGCAATCTGCTCGGCCACCAGCGCCTCGCGCCGGCCGATGCCTTGCAGATGCAGATCGGACAGCTGCGCGATGCGCAGGCGCGGCCGCGCAGCGCCGCTCGTGTCAGCGACCGTGGGGCGTGGCTCGCCGAGCCGGTGTATCGTGACCTCGATCCACAGCGGCTCGATCCAGACGGCATAGACCGCGAGCGCCAGCAGTGCGGCAAGCGCACTCAAGCCGGTCAGGGCGCCCCGCCCGATGAGCCCATATGGCCGTCTATGAATTCGAGTATGCATCGGCCCAGCGTGTCTTCGCTCGTGTTGAAGTGGGTCACGATGGACATGTGGTTGTGGTCGGGCAGTGTCAGGTGCACCGGGGCGCGGCCTCGCGCATGCGTCAGGGCCAGCGCATATTCGAGGCCGTAGCGATCGAGCAGAGGATTCTCGAATTCGGCGTTGACCAGCAGCGCGGGCACTTGCAGCCGGGCGGCGTGGGCAATGGCCGAGCGGCCTTCGTACAGGCGCTCGTCGGGGCCATAGTAGGCCCGCACGCCGGCGGCGTTGGGGTTGGCGGGCAGCACGTCGGCGCGCAGACGTGCCGAGATGAGCACGACAGCGGCCACGGGAACTGCTGCGCGATCCATCACCGGATCGCTCAGGCAGGTGGCCGCATGGGTGCCGCCCGCCGAATGGCCGATCAGGCAGATCCGGCTGGCGTCGCCCCCGTGTGCGCCGATGTGGCTGGCAATCCAGTCGCAGGCCTGGGCCACATCGAGCGAGGCGCCGGGGTAGGGCGCTTCGTCGGCCAAGCGGTATTCGATGTTCACGCCCACGCAGCCCTGCCGGGCAAACCAGGTCAGTACGTTGGCGTAGAGGTGGTCGCTGGTGTTTTTCTCGCCGCGCACGAAGGCCCCGCCATGCACAAAGGCGACCACGGGCCGACCCCGTGCGCCGGGCTGGCGGTAAATGTCCAGCACCTGCCGGGGGTGGCTGCCATAGGGCTGATCGCGCACGATCTCCAGCTCGGTCTCAGGTGCAGCGGCCAGCAGCGGCTCATAGATCGCTCGCGTGCGCTCGGCCCAGCCGCGGATATCGAGGTGCCACTGCGGGCCGATCTCGCGCAGCGCCCGTGTCAGGCTGGCCGGCCGAAGCGCATCGGAGGTGGGGTGCAGGAGGGTCATGGCGGGCAGGTGTTGGCGCGGGTCGGTCAGTGTAAGCGGGCGTAAGCTGGGCGCAGCGCCTGCTTGCACCGGCGCCCCGGCCCTTGCGCCGGCGGCGAAGTTTGTTATCGTGCTGTCAGGACCTAAGGAGACCACCATGCCCCGCCGATTTGTCGATTTGTCGATCTATCTTGAAAACGATGTCATCAGCGATCCGCCAGGCTTTGCGCCCAAGATCGAATACGTTAAGCACGATGCCAGCGTCGAGCAGATCGCTTCATTTTTTCCGGGTCTCAAGGCGGCCGATCTGCCCGATGCCCAGGGATGGGCGGTCGAATACGTGCAGCTGTGTACCCACAACGGCACGCATTTGGACGCGCCTTATCACTACCACCCCACGATGGACGACAAGCTCGGCGGCAAACGGCGCGCCATCACCATCGATGAGGTGCCCTTGGAGTGGTGTTTTGCGCCCGGCGTCAAGCTGGACTTTCGGCACTTTGAAGACGGCTATGTGGTCACGGCCGAGGATGTGCGGCAAGAGCTCGAGCGGATCGGGCACGATTTGCAGCCGCTGGAGATCGTCGTGGTCAATACCCGTGCCGGCTCCCGTTATGGTCAGCCCGACTTTGTCTCGAGCGGCTGCGGCATGGGCTATGAGGCCACGATGTACCTGCTAGAGCGCGGCGTGCGCCTGACCGGCACCGATGGCTGGAGCTGGGACGCGCCGTTTGTCCACACGGCCAGCAAGTACGCGCAGTCCCACGACGCCTCGCTGATCTGGGAGGGCCACAAGGCAGGCCGTGACATCGGCTACTGCCACCTCGAGAAGCTGCACAACCTGGAGGCTGTGCCAGCCCACGGGTTTTACATCTCGTGCTTTCCGCACAAGGTTCGCGGCGCATCGGCCGGCTGGACCCGGGCAGTGGCCATCTTCGACGATGCGTTGATGCCACCGACTTGACCGGGCCCGGCAGCGGCGGCGCTGCCAGGCCCGGTGCGCTCAGCAGCCCAGTTTGCTCCAGTAGTAGGTGCTGATGGTGGGGTTGTAGCCCGGATTGGCGTACTTGGCCTTGTAGGTCGAGCCGCTGTAGGTGACCACGCTGCCGACCGCGTAGTACTTGCCCTGCACCCAGCTGCCCACCGGCGCCCAGTAATAGGTGCTGACGGTGGGGTTGTAGCCCGGATTGGCGTACTTGGCCATGTATTGCAGACCCTGGTAGCTGACCACGGCGCCGGCGGCGTAACTCTGGCCCTGCACCCAGGCCGCGATCGGGTTGGCGCAGGTCGTCGCGCCACTGCTGCAGGCGTAAGAGGCCCAGTAGTAGGTGCTGATGGTCGGGTTGTGCCCAGGGTTGGCGTACTTGGCGATGTAGAGCGACGTGTTGTAGCTCACCACCGCGCTGGCCGCATAGGACAGACCCTGGGTCCAGTTGCTCACCGTGCTGCTGCACACCGGCGCTGCGCCCAGGCTGTTGCAGTCATAGCGGGCCCAGTAGTAGGTGCTGACGGTGGGGTTGTAGCCCGGGTTGGCGTATTTGGCCAGATACAGCAGGCCGCTGTAGGACACCACGCTGCCTGCTGGATAGGCTTGGCCCTGGACCCAGGCCGCCGCGCTGCTGATGCAGGCCGGAGCCGGAGCCGGAGCCGGAGCCGGAGCAGGAGCAGGAGCAGGAGCAGGAGCAGGAGCAGGAGCAGGTGCGGGTGCGGGTGCGGGTGCGGGTGCGGGTGCGGGTGCAGGTGCGGGTGCAGGTGCAGGTGCGGGTGCAGGTGCAGGTGCGGGTGCAGGTGCAGGTGCGGTTTCAGCGCTTTTGAAGATCTTGAGGAACTGCTGGGCCGATTGGGCCACGCCGCTGTAGGTGTTGATCGGGGTCAGGCCGGTGCTCGATTGCGCGATGTCGCGGTTGTAGGACCAGTAGCTCAGCAGGCCGATGCCGTTGGCCTTGACATAGTCGGCGATGGTTTGCGCGTCGGTGAGCGTGAAGACGGTCCAGTCGTCGTTCCAGCCAATCATGGGCGTGATGCCCATCATGGCGTGAATCTCAGCGCGGCTCTTGCTCGGAAAGATCGCTTGCATCTGATCGGCGGTGGCCTTGAAGGACACGATGGAGGCTTGGGCCAGCGTGGGCGGCGAGATCATGGTCTTGACGTTGTCGGCGCCAAAAGTCATGGTCATGGCATTGATCCGACTGATCTTCACGCCCGCGGCCACGGCGCTTTTGATCAGGTTGAGCGAGTTGTCGTTCAGGCCTCTGAACCAGGCCGGCAGGGTGAACGAGGTGTAGAGGTCGGGGTATTTGGCTTGCAGGCGCACCAGCACGCGGTTGCGGCGGGCGGTGGCGTCGGTGTTGTTGAGCTGCTGACCTTCAATGTCCCAGTCGATGCG
>JBILGP010000282.1:0-3813 GCA_044350985.1 Polaromonas sp.
GGAAAGAAACCGGCGCCTGCACCGAGCAACTGGCGCGTGCGGTCGCCGCCCAAGGGCTCGATCTTGATCACCTCTGCGCCCAGATCGGCCAAGATCATGCCGCAGGCCGGCCCCATGACCATGTGACTCATTTCAACCACGCGCAGCCCACGCAAGGGCAGATGCGCCGCAGGCTGGGTTGCGTCAGTGTTTTGATTCATGCGCCCAAGTCTAGCGCGGCGCGAAACATGGCCATCCTTGTGCTTTTGTTAGAGCGATTGGATTGCTTCGTTCCTCGCAATGACAAGGCAGGGGCGCGATGACCATTCAGGGCCGCAATAAGGACGATCGAACCCGGCCTGTGCGGAGCCCGGACGCTCACTGCGGCCGAGGCGGCAGGTCGATTTGAAAGTGGCGCTTGAGGATGTCTGCAATATTCTCAAAGCAAGAGCCGTATCTCACCACCTCAAGCGTTTCGCAATTGAGCAGGGTCGAAGACGACTGCCAGGGGTGGTACTTCATCAAACCGTAGTCGATGATGACATCGGCGATTGCAGTGATCTCGGCCTCCATGTCCTCCACCCTGAACTTGGTGCCGTGCAGGGACAAGTTGGCCGATGAACCGAACAGCAAGGTCTGCTGCTCCAAACTCAGGCGGGTGATTTCGCGGTGAAAGGGGCCGGCGTTGAGCAGCATGAGCAAGGTGTCGTCGCGCGTGCTGCGGGCGTAGATGTCGGGGTCGAGCCGGGCCAGCAGCGGATGGTCGGTGTGGCAGGGTGCAATCAAGCCCAAAGGCAGGTCGTAGTCGTGCACGATGGCCTGCACGATGTCTCGCCCACGCGGGCTGACCCGGTGCAGCTCGCGGTGCAGGTCGGCGTTGCCCAGCATGGCATTGAGCTTGGACGGCGCACGCCTTTTGGTTGCAAAGATGCGGTGCAGCGCACTGCCCGTGGCACCGATGAGCGAATAGCCCACGTCATTGGGCAAGATGGCGATACCGCCGCCTTGCATGACCTGCATGGCACGCTCGGCATCGCGCTGGGGGTTGATCACGGACATGGGTGGGGAGCTTTCAGGACGGCGTGCTGCTGGGTTTGCGACGCACAGGCTTGGCAGGCGCACTCGGCTTGGGAGCAGTCTGGGCCATTGGCGCCTCGCCATCCCGCGATGCAAAGATGACCCGCTTGCCCGCCAGAATATGCGCTTGCATGGTGGCGCGGGCAAGTTCGCGGTCACCGGCTGCGACGGCATGGACCAGATCCTGGTGCTGCGCCGCGCTGCGATCGAGAGCCGCCTGGTCGTAGCGGGCGAAGGTCTGCGACACCATGGGCACCTGCACCACGGCCGTAAGCAAACTGGCCAGATGACGGTTGCCACTGGCATCGAGAATCTTTCGGTGCAGCCGGTTGTTGGACTCGGCAATCGCGTTCATGTGGCGGCGGTTGCGCTTGGCCACCAGCTCGCTGAACCGATCGGCCTCGGCCTGCAGATCGGCCACATCCTGCGCGCTGGCGTGGCTGGCGGCCAGTTCGCAGCCATAGGCCTCGAGCATGACGCGCAGGTCAAACACCTGCAGCAGGTTTTCACTGCTCCATTCGATGACCATCGCACCCCGGTTGGGGTGCAGCTCGACAAAGCCTTCGGCGGCCAAGACGTTGAGCGCCTGGCGCACCGAGGTGCGCGAGACGGCCGCCCGCTCGGCCACCGCCACCTCGCGAATCCAAGATCCGCCCGGGTACTGCCCGCTGCGGATGGCCTCGCGTATGACTTGGCAGGCCTTGTCGACGCTGCTGGTGACCCCGTTCATCGGCGACCTTCAGCGCCAGTACTCGGGGCGCGAGAAGCCCTTGGCCTTGGGATCGGTCTCGACAAAGCGCCGGTACTCGGCCGACTTGTAACCGGTCACCAGCTTGGCCATCAGGTCCGAACGGGCCACATCGTCGCGCGCCACCAGGATGATGCGGTACTGGGGTGCGGGGTCTTCCAGCGCGAGCGCCGAAGACAGCATCATGCCGGCGGCGATCACATGGTTGCCCAAGATCGCAGCGGCGTCCATTTCGACCAGGGTGCGCGGCATCTGCGGTGCGTCAATCGGAACCAGCTGGATGTTTTTGGGATTGCCGGTGACGTTGCGCTCGGTGGCGCGCCCGGCGGGCACGGCCGGATCGAGCGTGATCAGCCCCTGGCCCGCCAAAAAGGCCAAGGCGCGGCCCATCGAGGTCGGGTCATTGGGAACCGACACCCGGGCGCCATTGGGCAGCGCGCGCAGGTCCTTGTGCTTGCTCGAGTAGATGCCCAGCGGCGCACTGGGCACTTGCAAGACCTCGACGAGACGGGCTTTTTGCTGGGTGTTGAAGGTTTCCATGAAGGCCCGGTTTTGAAACACATTGGCATCAAGGGCGCCGTCCATCAGGGCCGAATTGAGCTGAATGATGTTTGAAAACTCGGTCGCCTGCACCCTGATGCCCTGACTCTCCAGGTAGGGCTGCACGCCGCGCTTGAACTGGTCGGCATAGGGCCCGGGGAAAAACCCGATTCGCAGCACCTGCTGCTGCGCCCAGGAGGCCGATGCGGTGACAGACAGGGCCACCATGGCGGCCAGAAGATGACGTTTTTTCATGACAAGCTCCTCAGGTAAAAAAGAAAATCAACGCTTATCGGTGCGTCGCACCAGCCAGTCACCCAGCAACTGCGTGCACTGAACCAACACAAACATGATGACCACGCACCAGATCATCACCGAGGTCTCAAAACGGTAATAGCCGTAGCGTATGGCCAAATCGCCCAGGCCGCCGGCGCCCACTGCACCGGCCACAGCCGAGTAAGCGATGAAGCCGGTTGCGGTGACAGTCAGGCTACCCAGCAAGGCGGGCAGGGCCTCGGGGATGAGCACCTTGAGCACCGTTTGCAGCGGCGTGGCGCCGCAAGCACGGGCCATCTCGACCATGCCGCGCGGCACATCGCGCAGGTTCTGCTCAACCAAACGCGCGAAGTAGGGAATCACCGCAAACGACAAAGCCACCGCCGCCGCCTTCGGGCCGATGCTGGTTCCCACCACCACCCGCGAAAATGGAATGAGCAGCACCAGCAAGATGATGAAAGGAAACGAGCGCAGCACATTGACCAAATAAGCCGCCACCCGGTTGAGCACCGGCTTGGGGTAGAGCCCCTGTGAGGATGTCACAAACAGCAGCACGCCCAAGGGTGTGCCCAAGAGCACTGCGCTGACCATGGTCACACCGACCATTAAAAAGGTGTCGGTGGTGGCTTTCCAGAGCGCGGGGCCGAATTCGACCAAAGCGCCGAATAAATCGTTCATGCGTCCTCCTGCGGCAACTCGGTGTCATCGGTCCAACCCCGGGCGGTTTCAAAAAAGAACTTGCCCAGACGGCTCACCGGTTGCGGATTGCCCATATCAATGCGGTCGACCACCCTGCCCTTTTCGAGCACCACCGACTGCTCGCACAGATAGCTGGCCACCTTGATGTCATGCGTGACCACCACCATGGTCATGCCGCGCTCGCGCTTGAGCTGCTTGAGTAGGCGCAAGATCGACAAGGCCGTGTGCGGATCGAGCGCCGAAGTGGCCTCATCGCTGAGCAAGATCTTGGGGCGCATGGCCAGCGCCCGGGCAATGGCCACGCGCTGCTTCTGGCCACCAGACAACTGGGCCGGGAAGGCGGCCTCCTTGTCGCTCAAGCCCACGGCCGAAAGTGCCTCGCGTGCACGTTCGCGGCGTACCGAGGCCGCAAGCCCGGCCACCTCCAGGGCAAAGGCCACGTTCTCCAAAGCCGTGCGGCTACTGAGCAAATTGAACTGCTGAAAGATCATGCC
>JBILGP010000283.1:0-3811 GCA_044350985.1 Polaromonas sp.
CCTCATCGCCCGGATCAATCAGACCGAGGATCAGGTTTTCGCGCAAGGTGCCGGCAAACAGACGACCCTCTTGCTGCAAGTAGCCCACGCGCTCGGCCAGCACCGGCTTGGAGATGTGCGCCAGATCCAGTCCATCCATTTTGACGATGCCCGCTTGCGGCTTGTACATGCCGCTGAGCAAACGCAAGAACGTGGTCTTGCCCGCACCGATGGGGCCGAGCACACCGACTTTTTCGCCCGGTCGGATCTGCAACTCTGCAATCGAAAGCGCCTGGCCTTGTCCGTAGCTGGCAGCCACCTTCTCGAAGGCGTAGTGCCCTTTGACCGTCTGCGGCGAGATGGCCTGCTCCTGACCGTGGTGATCGTCCTGCAAGGTCCAGATTCGGTCGAGTCCTTGCAAGGCCGACCGGGTGTGGGCCCACTGCACCAGACGATCGGGCAGCGCGGCCACCGGGCCCAGGACCCGGCCCGACAAGATGGAGCAGGCAATCAGGCCACCCATGGTCAGCTCGCCACGCGAAATCTGCAAGGCGCCAATGGCCACCAGCAGCACGTAGGACACCTGTTGGAAGGCAGCCGCCAGAAACTGCGAGTACTCGCTGACCCTTCGCATGTCCTGCTCAACGCTGCGCGCCTCGTCGGTCGTGCCGATCCAGCGCGAGAGCATGCGCCAGCCGCTTTGACCCGACTTGATCGTCTCGGCACCCTCGATCGTCTCGACAAGCAGGCCGGTTTTGAAGTTGCTGGCCGCCTGAGCCTTTTTGCTCAGGCCATCGACGCGGTTGCGCAAAACCAAGCCCAGGGTCAGCGCGAGGCAGAAAAACACAAACGGGATGATGGCCAGCGCGCCCCCGACCCAAAAGATGACCAGCAAGAACAGCAGGGCAAAGGGCACATCGATCATCAGGTGCGAGGTCATCGCGGTCAGAAAATTGCGCACGGTCTCGTAGCCTCTGAGCTGGGAGGCCAACGTGCCCACGCTGCGTGGCAGCTGATCGAGCCGGATCGCCAGAAAGCGGCTGTAGACCTCACGCGCCAGCTTCTGATCGACCTGGTCGATCAGTTGTTCAAAAAGACGTGAGCGCGCCAGTTTGGCCAGGGTTTCGAACAAAACAGCCAGCAGCACGCCAGTGGTCAGCACCCACAAGGTCTGGCTGGCACCGGTAGGCACCACGCGGTCATACACCTGCATGCTATAGAAGGATGCGGCCAGCGCGATCAGATTGATCATGAAGCCCGCCAGCACGCCTTCGATCCAGATCCGCTTGGGTGCGAAGATCTCGCGGCGTATGAGCTTGTAGACCTCGCTGCCCGCAGGATCGTAGGGTCGGGCCAGCTTGAGCTTGGCCACGGTCCAGTCGCTCAGCGCGTGCAAGGGCGTCTCGGTCCAGCGGTTGGTGGCCGGGTCGTAGGTCTCGATCAGCCACTCGTTTTGTGCGGTGCGGCCACGAAGCAAGGCCCAGCCCTGGTCCTCACGATGGATCAGGCAGGGGCAAGCGGACGGATCGATGGAGGACGAACGCAACCAGCGCGCCTTGGGCAGTTGCAAGGAGCTCAGCAATTCGTCGACGGTCTGACGCGCCGTCTTGGGTGCAGGAGCCAAAGGGGCGGCGGCGATTTTTTCGACAGCCGCCTGCAAGGCGAGCCGATCAACCGCCTCCGACTGGACTTGCGCCAGTCGCATGAGAAGGGGGAACAAGACATTCATGCGCGATTGACCTTCACTTACTGCTGGCCCGCTGGATGAAGCGGGCTGCCTAAACCAGAGACGATGGCCGGAACTCCCTCAGACAGCACAGCCAGACGCCAGGTCGCCGCCACATAGGCGGCATCGACCTCGGCCAAAGTGGTCTGCGCCTGGGCGAGCTCACGCGCGGCATTCATGACTTCCACCCAGGTCTTGCGACCTGCCAAAAACTGTCGGTCCCACGAGGCAACCATGGCCTGGATCGACCGCAAGCCAGCCACCAGACTCTGCCGGCGCGTCTGCTGGCTGCGCGCAGAAACATGCTCCAGGCTCAGCTGCTCGGCCAGGGCTCGGCGCGCTGACTCGATATCGCCCTGCAGGGCCTGCAGCCGGGCGTTTGCAGCATCGACGCCCGAGACGGCCGACAAGCCAGCGCCCGGGGTGGCCGACAGGCCGATGAAAAAGCGATTGGCCGAGCTCAGCCCGGAGGAGCTGAAGCTGCCTTGTTGACGCTCGGCCCGGGCATAGACTTCGGGCATGAGCTGGGCCTTTCGGATCTGCACATCCATCTCTTGCTGACGCATCTGCGCCTCAAGCTTGAGCGCGGTCGGGCTGTTGCGCCAGGCGCGCTCCAGCAGTGACTCGATCGGCTCGATCGGCTCGATCGCACCGATGTCCAGGCCTTCGAGCTGGGCGCCTTCGATGCGCTGGCCGGTCAGCTGCTCGAGCCGCGCAAGCGCCGAGACCTGCTGCGCCTGCGCCAGCGCCAGTTCGGACTGAGTCTGCTCAAGCCGGCCCTGGGCCATGACTTCGTCGGCCACCGCCGACACCCCGCCCTCGACCCGTCGCTGAATCAAGGCGACGAGCCTTTGGTGGGTTTGCAGGCTCTCGCGCTGAGCGATCAACTTTTGGTGACCCGCGCGCCACTCACCCCAGGCCTGTATCGTGCGCAGCGCCAGTTGCAGCCGGGTCTCTTCCATCTGGGCCACCGCCACCGCCGATGCCGCTTCGGCGCGCCCGACACCGGCCGTCAGGCGACCTGCCGTCCACAAGGGCTGCTGCAGGCGAAAGGTGATCACCCGGCTGTCCTTGTTGTAAGACGTATCCTGATTGGAGGCGCTGACCTGTTCAACCGACACCGACGGGGTGGGATAGAACTGCCAGTTCGCACCTTTGACCTCGGCCTGCGAGGCGCGCACCAAACTGGCCTGGCTCTGAAGCGAGGGGTTGCTGTCGAAGGTCAGATTGAGCAAGTCAACCATACCGGCGGCCTGAGCCGTCGCCGCAGCGAGCGACAAGGCCAGGGTCCAAGACAGTCTCCGCTTGTCCGGCAGCATGCGAAAAAAGGTCATGGTGAACTCAAGCCGACTGGCATTTGGCACCAAGCCATCGAGCCGTCAAGGTGACTTCGGTAAGGTGAAATGTGCACATCAAGCCGCACAGTGCAACTTGCTGATGAGTATTATGACCGAACTCACCGCACGATCGCCGCTCTGGCGGGTGCTCGCCGCGCTCTTGATGACCCATCTGGCAAGGTCCGTAAAAAAGCCCGCAAGACACTTGCGGGCTTAATGGGCCGCCTTGATGAAAGAAACTCGCCGCTGCTGCGGCGAAGGCAAGCTGGGTAATTGGTCGGTGTGAAAGGATTCGAACCTTCGACCCCTTGCACCCCATGCAAGTGCGCTACCAGGCTGCGCCACACACCGAAGACCGAGATTATAGCCTTGTCAGTTGCGCGCTCGAGGAAAGCGACCACCCGACCCCCGCCGACTTTCCCACCAGGACGGGCGCGCAGGACTCAAAAAGCCAGCTGCGGCTCTGAGCTGAGCAGATTACGGATTTCGAACAACTCGCGCCGCATGAGTTCGACGCCCTCAAACGACATGGCTGCAAAACTCGCCTCCACCGCATCAAAGCTGTCGTCGGCCAAGGGCGCAACGGCGCTGTCGAGCACCGGCAGTTCTACGCCCTCGATCAGGGACTGGCCAAGACGACGCCGATCGCGCTCGGCCTGCACCAACTCCTGCAACTTGTTGCGAGCGCCACTGATGGTAAAGCCCTGCTCGTAAAGCAAGTCGCGGATACGCCGAATCATCAGCACCTCGTGGTGCTGGTAGTAGCGCC
>JBILGP010000284.1:0-3775 GCA_044350985.1 Polaromonas sp.
CCGCGCTGCGCCAGGTGCTTGCCCGTTTCCTCGTCAAACACCTTTTTCTGCTGCGCTTGCAGCGAGTCGTAAAAGCTGCGCGCGGCTTGGGCGCGTTGGTCCATGCGGGCATTGGCCTGGGCTTGGCGTTGCTCGCGCAAGGCCTTCATGCGCTCGATGCGCTCGGGGGTGGGCAGGCCAGCCAGCTGCGCCCAGTCGGGCCGGCTGTGGTGGGCCTGCGTCGGCTGGGCCATCGCCGAGGCAAACGCAGCCCAGGCCGGCTCCTGATCGGCGCTCAACTGCAGCTTGAGTTTGAGCTCTTGCAGGCGGCCTTCGTGGCCGGTCTTCATGCGCTCCATCATCTGAGCACGGTGTGGATGGGCGCCGTGTGGGCCGCCTGCTGCCGTGGCGTCTTGTGCCCACAGGGGCAAGCAAAGGGTCAGCGCTGCGGCACCGGCGAGCAAAGAGGAACGTGGCTTCATCATGGACTCCTGGGTTGGACCATCCCGTCTGGGGTGGGTGCAGTCAGTGTCGCCCTTGCTTGTTTCGGCTCTGTGCCCCGGGCGTGAGGTTTTGTAAAGGCGGCGCAAAGTTCGGTCGGCAAACTCAACCGGGCGCGACCTGGTGGCCCTCTTCAGTGATCGCCTGCACCAGCAGGTCCCGAGGCTGCTCGCTGTCGACCCGCACACTGGAGCGCTGCCGGTCGATCTGTACCTTGGCTTGCGGGTCCAGTTGTTGCAAGGCCATCGTGATTGCGCGCTCGCAGTGTCCGCAACTCATGCCAGAGACGGTCAGCAGGTGTTCCATATCGTGTCCTTTCGCTTTTGAGCCGGCCAAAGCGGGGCCGGCGGTCGCAGCCATCGTGGCCTCGTCGCGTGCGAGGCGGTTTGACGCGCGTCAAGAAAGTGTCTCACGGCTGGGGTGCAGACCGCCGGCTGCATCGGTGGTCAGGGCAAAAGGCTTTACGCTATTGATCTAGGAATGCGATCGGCCCCAGCCGGCCGGCGCCGCCCCCAATGAACGAACCGACCGCAACCCCATCCGATCCCAGTCTAGCCCGGCTCGATCTGGCGATTGAAGGCATGACCTGTGCGTCGTGCTCGCTACGGGTTGAGCGTGCGCTTAAAAAAGTGCCGGGCGTGCAGCAGGCCGATGTCAACCTGGCCACCGAGTCGGCCCGCGTGCAGGTGCCGCTCGATCAGGCGCAGGCCCTGGCCCCGGTGCTCAGGCGCGCCGTGCGTGAGGCCGGCTACGGGGTGCGCGAGGACAGCGAGCCGCCGCGCTTGGGTGCATCGCCCTGGGCTGGCTTTGCGCCCGTGGCTTGGGCCATTGCCTTGACGCTGCCCTTGGTGTTGCCCATGCTGGCCCAGCCCTTTGGTGTGCACGCGATGCTGCCGGCTGCACTGCAGTTTGCGCTGGCCACGCCGGTGCAGTTTGTTTTGGGCGCGCATTTTTATCGCGCGGCCTGGCATGCGGTCAAGGCCGGCACCGGCAACATGGATCTGCTCGTGGCGGTGGGCACGACCGCGGCCTGGGCGCTGTCGCTCTGGTTGTGGGCGATGGCCCCAGGTGGCGTGATGCCGCATTTGTATTTCGAGGCGGGCGCGGTGGTCGTCACCTTGGTCATGCTGGGCAAGTGGCTGGAGCTGCGCGTCAAGCGCCAAACCACGTCGGCCATTGCGCTGCTGCACGCGCTGCGCCCGCCGCTGGCCCAGGTGGTGCTGCGCAGCGGGCAAATCATCGAGGTGCCGGTGGCCGAGGTGCTGGTTGGCGATGCCGTGGTGGTGTTGCCGGGGCGGCGGGTGCCGGTGGATGGCCTCGTGAGCGAAGGTCGCAGCCAGCTCGACGAATCCATGCTCACCGGCGAGCCCTTGCCGGTGGTCAAGGAGGTGGGCGCCAAACTCACGGCTGGCAGCATCAATGGCGAGGGCCGTCTGCGCATGCAGGTCACCGCGGTGGGCGCTCAGACCGTGCTCTCGCGCATCATCGCCTTGGTCGAAGACGCCCAAGCGGCCAAGGCGCCGATCCAGCGCCTGGTCGACCGTGTCTCGGCCGTGTTTGTGCCCACCGTGATCGCGATAGCCGCCCTCACGCTGCTGGGCGCCCTGCTCGTGGGCTTGCCGCTGGAGGAGTCGGTGGTGCGGGCGGTGGCCGTGCTGGTCATCGCCTGCCCTTGCGCGCTCGGGCTGGCCACGCCGGCGGCCATCATGGCTGGCACCGGGGTGGCCGCGCGAAACGGCATCTTGATCAAGGATGCGCAGGCGCTCGAACTGGCCCACCGGGCCAGCGTGGTGGCTTTTGACAAGACCGGCACGCTCACGCTGGGGCGGCCCAAGTTGGTGGCTTTCGAGGGGCCCGAGCCAGGCCAGAAGGATTACGCCTTGAGCCGCGCTGCGAGCTTGCAAAGCGCCAGCGAGCATCCGCTGGCGCGCGCGGTGCTTGAGCGGGCCCGAGAACAAGCTCTGGCCTGGCCTGCGCCGCAGGACTTGCAGGCGGTGCCTGGGCGCGGTTTGTGCGGTCAGGTCGAGGGTTTGGCCTACCGCATTGCCAGCGCCCGCTGGCTCGCAGAGCTTGGGCTGTCTTGGGGCCCGCTCGAACCTCAGGCCAAGCGCTGGCGCGAGCAGGGCGCGAGCTTGTCGGCCCTGCTGCAAGAAAGGGACGGGCAACTGAGCGTGCTTGCGTTGATGGCTTTTGCCGACGAGCCCAAGCCCGGCGCGCGGCAGGCGCTGGCCGCGCTGCGGCGCAGGGGGCTGCGCCTGGTGATGATTTCGGGCGACAGCCGTGCGGCGGCGCTGGCCATGGGCGAGCGCCTGGGCCTGGGCAGCCATGAGGTGCAGGCCGAGGTGCTGCCCGCCGACAAGGCGCAGGCGGTGCAGCAGTTGCGTGCCGACGGTTCGGTGGTGGTGATGGTTGGCGATGGGGTCAACGATGCGCCGGCGCTGGCCGCTGCCGATGTGGGCATGGCCATGGGCACCGGCACCGATGTGGCCATGAACGCAGCGGGCGTGACGCTGATGCGCGGCGAGCTCACGCTGGTGGGCGCCGCGCTCGACATCTCCAGCCGAACGGTCAGCAAGATCCGGCAAAACCTGTTCTGGGCTTTTGTCTACAACGTCGCCGGCATTGCGTTGGCGGCCACCGGCGGGCTCAACCCCATGGTGGCGGGGGCGGCCATGGCATTGTCGAGCGTGAGTGTGATGGGCAATGCCCTGCTGCTGCGGCGCTGGCGGCCGGCATGAGGCGCCAGCCCGCCGTGCGGCCCAGCCCATCGGCACTGTCCTACAGCCCGCCGACCTGTTGGCTGAGAAGGCGGCCCATGGGCCCGCCCTAGCATCATGCCTTCGGTTCGCCGGGCTTGCACCGCGGGTGTGCAGACGGCCACGGACCGAGCACGATCGCAGGCCACCCTTTGCGGGCCGGGCTTGCCAATGGGAGACAAATCATGCTTCATTCGAAATCCGCCAAGCGGGCGCGGCTTGCCGAAGGCTGCGCCTCGACCAGCCAGGCAGGCAGCGCTGGCCGGTCCATGCCGGCCCGTCTGCCGGGCGCAGAGATCATCTTGCTGCACCGACTCAGGGCCCGTTCGGCCGCAAGCGCCGGCCGTCTTGAGCACGCACACCGGGTGATCGAGCTGACCGCCCGGGCCTGGTTGGGCTGATGCGACGCGCCTTCTGCCGGAAAACCCTAATAACCCTAAGCGTCATTGCAGGCCATCATCTGGCATTGGTTCAATCAAGGAGCGTAAACCATGAAGCTGGATGTCAATGGAAAGGTGCGCGAGCTCGATGTCGAGCCG
>JBILGP010000285.1:0-3774 GCA_044350985.1 Polaromonas sp.
GGGGGTCTACAGCCAACTGGTGCGTGAAGGCCCAGGCACCCCCAGTGTGCTGCTCAATGCCCGCCTGCTCGCGGCCTCGGCCCACAGCCGTGCCGGTGGCAACGTCGCGCTGCATTCATTGCTCGAGCTTGGCCAGGGCTGGGGCTTGGCAGCGGCCATAGGCGCCGACGCCCAAAGGCCCGAAGGGGCGCCATCGCAGCACAGCCGTTTTGCCACCTTGGGCGCCAGCGCACAGTTGTCGCCCCAATGGATGGCGACCGCTGACATCGGGCGGCGCGAGCTGCGCGATCTGCCTGGGACACAGCCGGTGCAGCGCCTGCGCCTGTACCGGTCCTTCAGCTCGATGGCCTACCTGGCCCTGGTGGTCGATCGCGAAGCACAAGATCGCCGCACCACCGTGACGTTCGCACGGCCTTTGTAGGGCCTGGTTAGGGCCAGGGTAGGGCCGGTGTGAGGCCGGCCTGGCGGCCCCAGCCTGCCAGTCGGTGGAGCCGTATACTGAAAGAATGGACGAAACGGTACAAAAAAGACCGGGGCTCTTGCGCAAGCCTCCTGGTCGCGCGCGAGGGGCGGCGGTGGCCTCGCGCACCCACGATCCCGAGCGCACCCGGGCCGACATCTTGCAGGTGGCCATGACCGAGTTCGCCGACAAGGGCCTGAGCGGTGCGCGCATCGACGCGATCGCCGATGCCACGCGCACCAGCAAGCGCATGATCTATTACTACTTCGAGAGCAAGGAGGGCCTGTACCTGGCCGTGCTCGAAGAGGCCTACCGGCGCATCCGGCGCACCGAGGGCGACTTGCAACTCGACAACCTGCCGCCCGAAGATGCGCTGCGCCGTCTGGTGGAGTTCACCTTTGACCACCACGCCGGCAATGAGGAGTTCATCCGCATCGTGATGAACGAGAACATCGAGCGCGGCAAATACCTCTCGCGCAGCCAGATCATTGAAGACCTGAATATTCCGGCGATCGAGGCCATCGGCCGCATCTACCAGCGCGGCCTGGCCGCCGGCCAGTTTCGCGAAGGGCTCGATCCCTTGGACATCCACGCCTCAATATCGGCGCTGACGTTCTTCAACGTCTCCAATCAATACAGCTTTGGTCACATCTTCAAGCGCAACACCGCCGCCTCGGCCGCCCGGGCCATGCGCCGCGCCAACATCGTCGAGATGGTGGTGCGGTTCGTGCGCCGCTGAAATAGCTCTGGGTGACCAAGGGTTTTCACTGACGTGCAGAAACTAACCAGTTGGTACATTTTGGGGTCTCGTTGATTTCTGAAGGCGGGCCCGCATGCTTGACCGTTTGATTGGCGGCTACTGCCGCGTCTTGTCCTGGCTGATTGCCCTGGCGCTGGCGGTCATGGTGGTGTTGGTGTTTACCAATGTGGTGCTGCGCTACGCGTTCAGCTCGGGCATCACGGTCAGCGAGGAGCTTTCGCGCTGGCTGTTCGTTTGGCTGACCTTTCTGGGGGCCATCATCGCCATGCGTGAGGGCGCGCACCTGGGTTCTGACACCTTGGTTTCGCGCCTGCCGCTGGTGGGCAAAAAGATCTGTTTTGTTCTTGGCCATCTCTTGATGCTCTTCGTGTGCTGGCTGCTCTTTCAGGGCTCTTGGGTGCAGATGCAGATCAACCTGACCTCGACCAGCGCGGTGATGGAGGCGTCCATGGGCATCTTTTACGGCTGCGGCGTGGTCACCGCTGTCTCGGTGGCGCTGATTTTGCTGCACCGGCTCTGGCGCATGCTCAAAGGGCAGATCAGTGAGTCCGAGCTGATCGGCATCCGTGAATCCGAAGAGGAGCCGGTGGACGCTCCGGCCCCCCTCAAGTGAACGCACCGAGAAGGCCCTTGCCATGACGATTGCCATTTTTCTCGGCGCCTTGCTCGGCGCCATGGCGCTGGGCGTCCCTATTGCCTTTTCCTTGTTGCTCTGTGGTGCCGCGCTGATGTGGCACCTCAATATGTTTGACCCCCAGATCCTGGCGCAAAACGTCATCGAAGGGGCCAACAGCTTTCCCTTGCTGGCCGTGCCTTTTTTCATGCTGGCCGGCGAGATCATGAATGCGGGCGGTTTGTCCAAGCGCATCGTCGATTTCGCGATGGCCCTGGTCGGCCACGTTCGCGGTGGTCTGGGCTATGTGACCATCCTGGCGGCCTGTTTGCTGTCGGCCCTGTCGGGGTCGGCGATTGCCGATGCAGCCGCGCTGACAGCGCTGCTGCTGCCTATGATGGTCAAGGCCGGTCACGACAAGACGCGCAGCGCCGGCCTGATCGCCGCCTGCGGCGTGATCGGCCCCATCATTCCGCCATCCATTGGCTTCGTGATCTTCGGCGTAGCTGCCAACGTATCGATCAGCAAGCTGTTCCTGGCCGGCATCTTTCCCGGGCTGCTGCTGGGCGCCAGCCTGTGGCTGACTTGGTGGTGGCTCACGCGCAAGGAGCAACTGGCGCCGCCGCCGCGGCAGTCGGCCCAGCAGGTGTGGGTCGCCCTGCGGCGTGCGAGCTGGGCGCTGATGCTGCCGGTCATCATCTTGGTGGGCCTGCGCATGGGGGTGTTCACCCCAACCGAGGCCGCCGTGGTGGCGGCCGTCTATGCGCTGTTCGTGGCCACCGTGGTTTACCGCGAACTGTCGATCAAGCAACTGGTCGAGGTGTTCATTGCCTCGGCGCGCACCACCGCGGTGGTGATGTTTCTGGTGGCCGCCGCCATGGTGTCGGCCTGGATGATCACCGTGGCCCAGCTGCCCAGCCAAGTCATCTCCCTCCTGCAGCCCTTTTTGGACAACCCCAAGCTGCTGATGGCCCTGATCATGATCCTGGTCATCATTGTGGGCACGGCCATGGACATGACGCCCACCATCTTGATCCTCACGCCCGTGCTCATGCCTCTGGTCAAGGCCGCCGGCATCGACCCGGTGTACTTTGGCGTGCTGTTCATCATCAACAACTCCATCGGCCTGGTCACGCCGCCCGTGGGCACGGTCCTCAACGTGGTGGCCGGCGTCGGCCGCCTGCGCATCGACGACGTCACCCGCGGGGTGATGCCCTTCATGCTGGTGCAGTTACTGGTCATGTTCTTGCTGGTGCTCTTCCCCGACCTGGTGATGGTGCCGGCGCGCTGGCTCTACAACTGATCGATCAAGCCGCGCGGCAGGCGTCTGGTACGCCGTCTGCCGCCCACTGTTAGATGCGTACTGTCCTTCAAGGAGACTTTCATGAAACGTCAATTGTTCAAATCGCTGCTGGCCCTGGCTGCCGTAGCCGCCTTCGGTGCTGCACAAGCCCAAGAGCGCACGCTCAAGATGAACCTCAACGGCCCCGAAAACCACCCAGCGGCTGTTGGCATGAAGAGGTTTGCCGATACGGTGGCTGCCAAGACCAACGGCCGCATCAAGATCAACCTGTTCTACAACGGCGCACTCGGCAGCGACCAGGCGGTGGTCTCGGCCATCAAGGGCGGCACGGTCGAGCTGGCCGTGATGAACTCGGGCATTTTGGCCAGCGAGGCCAAAGAGCTGGCCATCTTTGACTTCCCATTCCTGTTTGCCAACGAAAAAGAGTCCGATGCCATCGTTGACGGCCCGGTCGGCAAGAAGATGCACGCGCTGCTCGAGCCGCGGGGCATTGTGGGCCTGTCTTACTGGGAGCTGGGCTATCGCCAGATCAGCAACAGCCGGCGCCCGATCAACAAGGTCGAGGACCTCGAGGGCCTGAAGCTGCGCGTGATTCCCAATCCGATCAACGTCGAGTGGGTCAAGGCCCTGGGCGCCAA
>JBILGP010000286.1:0-3769 GCA_044350985.1 Polaromonas sp.
CTCTGGCCGCAGGCGGAAAGTGCGCCAGCGCGGCCTCAGAGCACAAGATGGCCGCTGCTGCGCCATCGCCCAGAGGCGAGCACATGGCGCGGGTCAGGGGCCAGCTGATCTCGCGGTCGGCCAGCACCTGCTCGATCGTCATCTCAAAGCGGTATTGCGCCTTCGGATTGAGGCTGCCGTGGTGATGGTTTTTGGCGGCACCGGCGGCAATCTGGCGCTGCGTCGTGCCATGGGCCTTCATGTGCCAAGCGGCCTGCATGGCGTAGGTGTCCATGAACACAGTGCGCCCGGGCGCGGTCTCGAAAGGCTTGCCCGCCTGCTGACCGGCTTGCGCGTAGTACGCGTGCCAGCGCTCGGGCTGCAACTGATCGATGCCGGTGGCAAAAATCTCCGCCACCCGCTCGGGCCGATCGGGGCTGGTGAGCTTTTCCACACCGATGGCCAGGCTGACCTGGCACTGCCCCGACAAGATGTCCTTCCAGGCGCCCTGAAACGCAAAAGAGGCGGTTGCGCAACCGCCTTCGACGTTGACCATGGGCACCCGCTCAGGAAACAGGCCCGACTCCACCATGGGCGTGAAGCACACCTGCCCGCGAATACCGCCCTGCCCCCACTGACCCATGCCGCAATTGCCGAACCAGGCCTGCTCGATCAGCCGGGCATCGGAGACAGCCAAACCGGCGTCACTCAGGGCATCAAGGTAGGCCCATTGGGCCAGATCTGAAAACGAACGGTCGGCATGCTTGCCAAATGGCGTGCAGCCCGTTCCAATGACATAGACATCACTCACGGCAGGTCGCTCCCTCTAGGTTGCGTTGCGAGCCCCGTTGCCTTTGGGGCTGCTTGTCGCACCGGTTGTTTTGTTTAGAATGCCAAACGA
Organism: Polaromonas sp.; assembly: GCA_044350985.1. Lineage (GTDB taxonomy): Bacteria > Pseudomonadota > Gammaproteobacteria > Burkholderiales > Burkholderiaceae_C > Polaromonas. The sequence goes on from JBILGP010000286.1 coordinate 881, forward strand.
TTGTTTTTCTAATTAAACCTCCTCACCATTGCGGAAAACCCGCATGACCGCACCAAGGGAAAAACCATGACCGGATTTCAGGATATTGTTTTGAGCAGCGGCGCGCGCACCCCGTTCGGCGACTTCGGCAAGTCTTTGCGCGACACGCCGCTGAGCGCACTGGCGGTGCATGCGGTCCAAGCCAGCATCGCCCGCGCCGGCATCACCGCCCACGATGTCGACCACCTCGTCTTTGGCAACACCGCGCCGGTGGACCACGATGGTCTGTTTGCCAGCCGCAAGATTGCCCTCGATGCGGGCCTGCGCATCGAAAGTTCTGCCATGGGGGTCACACGCGCCTGCGGCACCGGTTCGCAGACCATCGTGACGGCAGCGCAGCAAATTGCCGGCGGTCACAGCGAGGTGGCGATCGCCGCCGGTGGAGAGAACTATTCGCGCGTGCCTTACCTGGCCCACCAGATGCGCTGGGGCGCCCAGCGTGGCCCGGTCGAGTTTGTCGATGGCCTGGACTACATCTACCGCTGCCCCTTTACCCGCGAGCTGATGGGCGATACCGCCGAAAACATGGTCGCGCGCTTTGGCCACAGCCGCCAGGCCATGGACGATTGGGGCCTGATGAGCCAGCAACGCGCGGGCGCTGCCATGCGCAGCGGTTTTCTGGCGCGCCAGATCGCGCCCATCACGCTGGCCGGACCCAAGGGCACGAGCCGACTCTTTGAGCACGACGAGTTCCCCCGGCCCGACATCACGCCCGAAAAACTGGCCTCGCTCAAGCCCTCCTTTCGCAAGGACGGCAAAGGCAGCGTGACCGCCGGCAACTCCAGCGGCGTGACCGACGGCGCAGCGGCGCTGGTGGTGGCCAGCGGGTCGGCCGCCGAGCGGCTGGGTATACCGGTTCAGGCCAAATTGATCGATTGGGCCGTGGTGGGCGTTCCCCCCGAGATCATGGGCAGCGGGCCGGTGCCGGCCATTGCCAAGCTGCTGGCCCAGCGCCAGCTCAGCGTGGCCGACATCGACTATTTTGAAATCAACGAGGCCTTTGCGGTCGTCAACCTGCATGCCGAGCGCGAGCTGGGCATCCCGCGCGCACGCACCAACCTGTATGGCGGGGGCATCAGCCTGGGCCATCCACCCGGCGCCACCGGGCTGCGCATGACCATCACCGCCATGCACCATTTGCAAGATACCGGCGGGCGCTACGCCATCATCAGCATGTGCCTGGGATCGGGCATGGGCATGGCCAGCCTGATCGAAAACAGGGTGCGCTAAGGCGAGCGAAACCCGCCAAAGCCAGGCCCGCTGGGCCATGGTCTAAACTGCGCGCCGATGAAAAGCCTGATTTGCCTGATTGCGCTCCTGTGCGGCAGTTTGCCGGTACAGGCGCAGGCCCTGCCCGCGCCGCCCGAGGCGGCGGGGCTGGGCGCGGTGCCCATGGCCGCCCAAGCCAGGCTCGCACCCGGCAGCTTGCACCCGGCCGTCGAATTGGCCAAGACCCTGCTGGGCATTCCCTATCGCTGGGCCGGCGCCACACCGGCTCAGGGTTTCGATTGCAGCGGTCTGGTCTACTACGTTTTCAACCAGTTGCAGGTGCGCGTGCCGCGCATGCAGCGTGAGTTGTTCCATCGGGCCCAGCAGATTCAGAAAAACCAGCTCGAGCCAGGCGACCTGCTGTTTTTTGACACCTTCGCCCGCCTGTCTCATGTCGGAATCTACATCGGGGACGGCCGCTTCATCCACGCGCCACGCCGCGGCCTGTCGGTGTCGATCGAGTCCATGGACTCGAGCTACTACCGCAAGCGCTATGTCGGCGCGCGCCGCGTAATGGGCGAATCGGCAGCGGCTGCAAACGAACCGACCTCCCCCTGATTGCCCTTGCCCCGTAAAGGTCTGTGATGCGTCTTTTTTACTTGCGCGCGGCGCGCCGCTGCGCCGCCCTGGCCACTGTGGCCGTCTCGCTGATGTGCGGCCCCGCCCTGGTGTGGGCGCAAAGCAGCGCAGCGCTGCCCCTGCTGGCTGGACAAGCGCCCGCCTCTGGTCTGCCGGCGCATCTGAAAACGCCGGCCTGGTCCGGCTACGCGCAAGCGGTTCAACAGAACTGGCGGCAGTACCAGACGCAAATTGGTGCGCCCATGGCCCGCTGGGCCAGCCGCGAACTGCCGGCCTTCGACGGTACGGTGTTCTACCCCTTCTCTGGCCCTGACTTTGCGACGGTCAGCCAGTTGTTCCCGAACGCCAAGCGCTATGTGCTGGTGGCCATGCAAACGGCCCAGCGCCCGATCGACCTGAGCGAGCTCAGGCCCCAGGCGGCTGAGCAAACGCTCGAGGTGCTCACCGGTGCCTGGAAAAACTACGGGCGCGACGGTTTCTTCGTCACCGAGTACCTGGACAAGTACCTGCATCAGAACCGGGTGCGAATCGGCGCCTCAACCTTTCTGAGTACCTTCTTTCAGCTCAAGGGGCTGAGCCTCAAGAGCGTGGTGCCGATTGAAGTCAATGCCGATGGCCAAATCCAGGAGCTCGATGCCAGTGATGCGCCCTGGCGCTCGGCCCGGTTTCGGCTCGAGCGCGCGGGTCAAACCGTGGTGGTCGACTACCTCAGGATTGATCTGTCCGACAAGGGCCTGAGCGCCAACCCTCACCACAGGCAGTTTGTGCACCGTGCATCGGCCCACCCGGTGTTGCTCAAGGCCGCCTCCCACCTGCCCCAAAACAGCAGCTTTTCCATCGTGGCCGACAGCCTGAGCACGCAAGCGCCCTTCATCGTGCAGGATGAAACCGGCATCAAGTTCAGCCAACTCAGGGGCCAATTCGCCATCCGCCTGTATGGCAAATTCGAGCGGCCTCACAAATCATTTAGCCAATACCAGCGCGATTTGGCCAAGGCCTTCG